>JAYYUU010000001.1:0-5243 GCA_036343835.1 Candidatus Latescibacterota bacterium
ATCCGGGCAGGAGTGCTTCTACCTCGTCGCAGCGGTATTGGATTCGACGGCGGTTGACAACCGCGCCTTCAAAGTGGGCTTTGCCGCCGGTGGAGTTACCACCAGTCAGGGCGCGTTGGGCACGGCAGTGGGGGCCAGCGATTCGAATAAAGTCAGCATCGCGGTGACGGCGAGTTTGCTGACTTTCATCCAGCTACCGGCGGATACGGCCGTAGTCGACAAGGGAGATGAGGTGGTCAGTGGCAAGATTTTCTCCACTCAGCCCATCGTCGGCGCCCAGGACGCCTTTGGCAATACCGATCTCGATTTCAGCGAAACCCTCACCGCCCGTATCAGCAGCGGCTCGGGAACGCTGGGTGGGACGGCTGACAAGCTGGTGGTCAATGGCAAGGCCAACTATGTCGGCAACGCGCTATTTTATACGGCGACGGCCGATGGAGAAGCCTTCACCCTGATGGTGGATGACGCGGCGGGTGGCACCGACCTGACGGCGGCGACCGCCAATTTGAGCGTCGATGTAGTCGGGACTAAACTGGTCTTCGCCAAACAGCCGACCCCGCTGGCGGACCCGGGGGCGAATTTCGCCCAAGACTCGGTCAATGTCGCCATTGAGGACAGCTCGGGTCTGGTCGATAAAGATTATGTGACCCAGGTCCTCATCCAGGCGGTCAGCGCCGAAGACACCACCGCGACCGTCGCCGGCCTGACCACGGGGCCGACCGCGGCGGTGACGCCGAAAAGTGGGCTTGCGACTTGGTACGAGCTCAGGCTGGCTATGGCCGATCTGATCGTGCTCAAGGCGACCAGTGGATCCCTGATCACGGCATTTAGCGATATCGCGGCCACCCCGGGCCGGCTGACGGTTGGATCGGCCGATTCGCTGGTGGCCAGCAATGCACTGTCGGGTTTGGCGGGGACGGGGGGCACCGATCTGGTCCTCAACGCGGTGGCGCTTAAGGCGGTGGGCGAGCGGATGCCAATCACATATTTAAAGGTAAAACCAGTTTTCGCCGGACTGGTCGCCGACGAGTTGGGCAATATAGATCTGGTGATCGACGCCGATGCCGACGGGCGGGTCGACAGCACGGAAAAATCGGTGCTGGCCGCGGCGCGCAACGACTCGGGCAGCGGCGTCGAACTGATCTTGAGCGTGCTGGATACCCTGCCTGCCGATACCCTGCGGCACTACCTGGTCGTCGGCGATCTCGATCACACGGTGCGCTCCACCGACGCCCTGCGCATCGATATGACGGATCTCGCCGTTGGCAATGGCTTGGCTACGGGGGTCGCGCCGGTGGTGCCGGTGCGCAGTGTCGCCGGGCGCGATCACGCCGTGAGCGGGGTGGTGAGTGTGGTCTCGGTTGCCCTGGAGCGGCCGCGCGTCCGACAACAGGGCAAAGTGACTCTGGTATTCGACGCGGTCAGCGATCTTGCAGCCGGTGATGAACTGGTCCTGGATTTCCCGCTGGAATTCGGCGTAGGGGATGCGAGCGTAGATACGGCGACCGCGACGCCGAGTGGGGTCGACCCGACTAAGAGCACCGAATCGGCAGGGCACACGGTGGTGCTGATGCTAGGGGCTCAGGAGAGTCGGGGTCGTTATCAGATCGTCCTCGATAAGGTGCAAAATCCCGCTTTCGACCAAGGGGCGTCGCGGCTGTCGATCCACACCCGGTTGGCCGACAATACCCTGGTCGATAGCGCCGACGCGGCGGCACCGGGATTGCAGTTGGTGGGGGAGGGCCGGATCGACTTGAGCGCCACGACTTTGGCAAATGGCTCGGTTGGCCAGAGCGGGCAGGTGCGTCTGGTGTTTAGTACTGTTACTGCACTCGAAATGGGGGACGAAATCGAACTGATTTTCCCCCCGGCTTTCGAGCTGTCCAACGCCGTCATTGCCACGGCGACCAAGACGCTGTCGGGCATCGATCCGCAAATCGCCACGGGCCGATCGAGCGGGCAGGTTCTGATCCTCAAGCTGCTGGTGAGCGAGGCGGCTGGGGAGATCGCGCTGGTGATCGAGGAGGTGGGTTTCCCCCTCACTGCGGATCGGGATTTGACGGTCGAGGTGCAGACACGGCAGGAGGATGGTCAAATACTCGATGCGGCTGATCAGACGCCGGCGCTTTTTGCCTTGTCGGGTCGTCTGATATTGGGCACTGCCGCAGCGGTGGAGCCGGTGTTGTTCCGACGAGCTGGGGTAGGGGGCAATGGCCTGGTATTGGCGTCTTTTGCGCTGGAGGCGCTGGGGGATGCGATTCCGCTGCAGGCGATAGAGCTTTTGCCCCATCTGGTCGGGGTGGGGGCGGGCGAGTTGGCGGAAATCGATATCATTGGCGATGCCAATGGTGATGGAGCAATCGATGCCGACGAGGAATCGGTTGCGGTCGGCGTGGTGGACGATGGCGGCGACGGCGTGTCGCTGAGCGTGGTATTGGCCGATCGGCAATTGGCTCCGGGCGAACGGCGCTCGTATCTGGTCGTCGCCGACGTCGCGGCCAGTTTTGCCGCGACCGACCAGATTCAGATCGAAGTAGTGGGCGTCACTGCCGGAGTGGGCGCGTTGAGCGGGGTGGTGCCGGTGGTATTGGGCGGTCCGGTCGCCGGTCCAGTCCATCGCGCCACCGGTCGAATCGAGTTGATGTCGGTTGAGTTGGAACAGCGGCAAAGAGGACAAAGTGGTCGCGTCGTCTTGTCGTTTATAACGGTCAGCGCACTCGCTGCGGGAGATCGCATTAGGCTGACTTTCCCCCCCGGTTTCGACCTCGGCCAGGCCGCGATAGATGCTGCTTCGACGATGCCTTCTGGAGCCTTGCCGGTGCGGGATGCGGCAGCTTCGACGCGGCAAGAGTTGGTCATCGAGTTGGCGGGCGCCGAAAATCTGGGGGCCTATCGCCTGGCATTGACCGGTGTGGTCAACCCGACTAATGCTGGCGGCGACCTGACCATCGCGATTGGCTCCGAACGAGCAGACGGCACGACGGTGGACGCTGTCGATCCCATGCCCTTTCTCTTTGCCATCAGCGCCGCTGCCGAGCCTACCGCCTGCCGCGCCGATTTCGACGGTGATGGCCGGGTTTATTTTAGCGACTTGTTTCTCTTTGGCGATGCCTTTGGCGTTGCGGGTAGTTCGGTATTCGATCTCGACGGCGACAATCGGGTCAACCTGGCGGATTTCTTCGTCTTCAGTGAAATCTTTGGCAGCCATTGCGATGCTGCGGCTATCGATCCAGTTGACGAATCGGCGCTCGCGGTCGAGATCGCGGTGGATGTGGCCGATAATACCCCGATGCGCTTCGCGCTGGTGCGGTCGGGTTCGTTTAACATGGGCTCGCCGACCGACGAAGAGGGCCGTGGCGACGATGAGGGTCCCCAGCATATCGTCGAAATCAGCCAGCCGTTCTACCTGGGGCAGTTCGAGGTGACCCAGGGGCAATGGCAGGCTGTAATGGGCACTAAGCCCTGGCGGGACCTACCCGCCGTTATCGACTCCTCGGGCCATCCGGCGGTGTATATTAGCTGGAACGATGCGCAGGCCTTTGTGCAGAGGCTCAACGCGGCGGTCGGGGACACTCTATATCGGCTGCCGACGGAGGCGGAGTGGGAATTTGCGGCGCGGGCGGGGGCACAGACGCGGTGGTCATTTGGGAATGATGAGACGGATTTGGTGGATTTCGCGTGGACGCGGCGGGTACCGCCGGTGGTCAGCGAGTTGGTGACGCATTTGGTGGGCAGCAAGCGGCCGAATGCGTGGGCTTTCTACGATATCTACGGCAGTGCGGCGGAGTGGGTGCAGGATTACTACGGGACCTACGAAGCCGGGGCGGTGACGGATCCGCTAGGGCCAGTAAGCGGCGCGATGCGGGTGTTGAGAGGGGGGGGGATTGCGCTGAGTGCGCTGGAGGTGCGTGCGGCGGCGCGGGATTCGTTTGATCCGGGGGTGCATTTGAGCACTTTTGGGTTTAGGGTCGTGCGGCGGATCGTCGATAACTAGGCCGGGGCGGATATCACATGAATGACCAGGCAGATATGTTGATCCATCCCACATCGCGGTTGCTCTCTCTTTGCTGCGGCCTTATCGCGTGGGTATTGGTCGGTGAGGTGGGGGCGTATCATCCTTATGTTATTGCGACGACTCCGACGCAGAACAACCACACCACTCTCACCAATAGCAATATTGTCGGCACTTTCAGCGTCGGGATGTCGGCGGCGACGACCACCACCTTTGTCGTGCAGGGCTCAATGACGGGCAAGCGCGCGGGTATTTATTCGGGCGGGACCACCACGACGATAACCTTTGATCCGACCAGTGATTTTATTCCCGGCGAGGACGTCGAGGTAATCTTCACCGGGGGGGCGACGACCGGCTATACCAATACGGTCAATGACCCCATTTTCAGCGGTGGTCATATCGTCCGTTTTCGCACTGCTGTGGGTGCGGGGCCGGTAAATTTCACGGCATCGCGGCCGATTGGTCCGGGCACCAGCAGCGCGACCACCGGGTTGGCCGTGGCCGATATCGACGGCGATGGCGACCTCGACGTGGTGGTGGGAAATGACGGGACCCAGAATGTCGCCTATTTGCAGACGCTCGCCGCTTTTACCACCAGTGCCAATTACGGGTCGGGAGCCGAATCGACTAAAGATTTGGCGCTGGGCGATTTGAACGGGAACGGCAAGGTCGACGTGGTGTTGGCGGAAGGTGCGTCGACCAGTTTGGCGTATCGCAATAATGGCTCGGGCACCTTCAACGCGGGGGCCACCAGCCTGGCCGCCGGGGATGTCAGGGGGGTCGAGATGGGCGATTTCAATGGCGATGGGCATCTGGACATCGCCCTGGGGTTCCACAGTTTGCTCAACAAGTTGGTAATCACCGATGGGGCGGGGGCGGTCAGCAGAACCAACCTATGGGGAGTTAGCGGGACCGACACGCGCTCGATCGCGGTGGGGGATACCGACAACGACGGCGATCTGGATGTGGCGGTGGGCAATAATACTGCTAATCAGAATGTGGTCTATCTCAACGACGGCGTGGGAAATATCGCAGCGGGAACTGATAATTTCGGCAGCGGCGCGGACAACACCAATTCGGTGGTCTTAGGCGATATAAACGCCGATGGCTTCCTCGACGTGGGTTCGGGCAACGCCGCTCAGCAGAATGCGTTCTACCTCAACGACGGGGCGGGGAATTTCACGGGCGGGACGATCAACTTCGGCACCGGCACCGACAATACGCTGAGCCT
>JAYYUU010000002.1:0-5188 GCA_036343835.1 Candidatus Latescibacterota bacterium
CGACACCACATAGGTTTCGAGCGAACCCTGACCGGTGCTCTGTACCCAGACAATATAGGGATGCTGTATCTGCTGGCGATCGGATTGCGGGGCGCGTCCCTGGCCCAGGTAATCAATTGGTTCATGGGCGTAACGGTCCTGTGTGCGATCTGGTGTTTCTGCCGCAATTATTTTAACTGTGCAGTAGGGGTTTGGGCGGCGGCTTTCTTCGCATTCATGCCCGTCTTCGTCTTTTTTTCTCCCTTGGGTTATGTGGATATCGGGGTCGCTATGTTCCAGCTGCTGGGGTTGTGGGCCTTATACAAGTGGCTGCTGGGTGGTGGCCGAGGGACTTTGTTGTTAACGGCTGTTTTTATGGGCCTCGCGATGGGATCCAAGCACACGGCGATATTCTTGGCCATTATCGCCGCCGCTATCATTGGCGGAACCAGCCTCTACCGCAAAGAAGGCGTGCGTTCCGCCGCGGTGCAGGTGCTGCAGTACGCATTGGTTGCCCTGGGGTTAGCAGTTCCTTGGTATGCGCGCGCGCTGATTGAGGCTGGGAACCCCGTTTGGCCGGTGGCCAATGGGCTGTTCGGCGGCTTGCCCTACGGCGGATCGTACAGCGTTTCCTCGGGGATCGTCGCGGGAGGATCGGTCGATTTTATGAAGCGATTAAGCGATTTGCTGGCTTCGGCCGGTGCGTCGCTATGGGCGTGGGCGTGGGATGGGCGATTGGGCTGGCAGCGCGCTACTGGTGTCTATTTTGTAGCTCTGTTGCCTGGCCTGGTCGTCTACTGGCGGCAGGGGCGGGTGCGCTGGATGGCGATGGTGTGCCTGGTTTATTACCTGTTGGTAGTGTTTTTGATCGATGGTAATCCCCGCTACAACCTGGCATTTTTCGCGCTCTTGAGCATCTTGGCAGGATTTATCGCCGAACAGTTTGCTCGGCAACGTTTACGCGTGCTCGCCCTGGTGTTCAAGGGCATTTTTGCTGCGACCTTCTTGGCTAATCTCGGCCAGAACTACGCTTGGGCTTATCGGGCGGTCGACTACGCGGCTTCCTCACAGACGTCTGAGGGCTTCCTCATAAATAACGAGGGCAATTACCAGGCGTTTCGCTTCGTCGAACAGCATTTGCCTCCAGACGCGAAAGTGTTGTTGCAGGGTATCGTGAAGGGATACTATTGTGAGAGGCTCTATATGTGGGACCATCCCTACCAGATGGCCCTGCAGTATCGAGACCACCCGACCCCCGACGATCTACTCGGCGAAATACGCCGGCTTGGCATTACCCATATCATGCGGATGATCTATATCCCGCCGGGGAGGGTGAAGGGCGTGGGTTATCCCCAATACTTTGCCGATGCGCAGCACGAGGCCTTCCGCAAGAAACACCTCAAACTCTTGTACCGGGACCAACAATACGTGGTATTCAAAGTCGTCTATCCCGCTTGATGCTTATGGACCGCCGATCCAGGGTCTATTTTATCGCCTGCTGTTTTCCGCCTTTCGGCCGCGGCAATTCCATTACCAACTCGTGCGTAGCCAATCATTTGGCAGAGGAGTTTGACGTCGAGGTCGTTTGTATGGAGCTAAAGGATGGGGGAGTGATTGCCTATCAGGAAGATCAGAGCCTAGCCGAGTCGCTGCACGACAAACTGGAAGTAACGCGAGTGCCCGCCGCCAATTGGTACGGCCTCAATATTGCCCTCTACGCCCTGGGCGTGTTGCCCTGTTACTTTCTAAATTGGGCTTGGCGCGTGTGGCGAAGACGCGAGCGTATCTTCAAGCGACCTGGGACTGTATTCGCCGTGTATCCCATTTTTTCCGATCTCGTCCTTGGTTATTGGTTAAGCAAGTGTTATGGGTGGCCCTTGCTGGTAGATTTTCGGGATGACTTTTCCGGAGTCATGGCCCGGGGTTGGCGTCGGGTATTCAAGCCGTTCTACCGATGGTTAGAAAAAAAGATCATTGCCGCGGCCGATACGGTCACCGTGACCACCGAAGCACTGCGGCAGGACATCCTCGATCGATATGGTTTGGCGGCCGACAAAGTGGTCGTGGTCTACAATATAGTCCCGCCGGCGCCGAGCGCGGCGAGGAAGGTAGCAAGATCCGACGAAACGCCGCTTAAGGCCATCTATGCCGGCGCGTTGTCCCAGGTACAGAAACCCGAAATTTTGCTCAAGGCCTATGCCCGTTTGCTACAGCGTGATGCCATTTGGTCGCAGCGTCTGCAGGTCGAGTTGTACGGACCGGAAAGTCCGTACTATAAAGCTCGGATTGCCGGCCTATTGACGCGCGGATGCAGCTTTGGCGGGTTCAAGCCACAAGTCGACATCGCGGAACGGGTAGCCGCGGCGGACATCGGTTTTTTTTCCCTCAGCGATGCCACCTACGCGTATGCGACCCCGACTAAACTCTTCGACTACATCGAAGCGGGCTTGCCGATCGTCGCTGCGTTGCCGCCAGGGGCTTCGCGCGCTTTGATCGAGCGCCACCAGATTGGGCTGGTAGCCGATCCCGCCGATGTCGAAGGCCTGGCGGATTGTCTGCAGCGCATGGTCGGGGAGCCGGCGTTGCGACGGAGGTGCCGCGACTATATGGCGGATATCCGCCAGCAATTTCGGTCTGAGGCTCAAGTCGGCAAATGGGCGGCTGCCCTGCGCGCGATCGAGCTAGCTCCTGAGGCACAGGTCGTCAGGGAAGCGGTGCCGCCGCACGTTGCAACTCCTTGAACCTGGTCACCGTCGCCAAGGAAGTGAGATTATTGTGAAGTGTTGGTCCCCACGCTACTGCCGGTCGGGTTGCTGATGACGCTGCGCGTTTGGACCGCCACGCTGCGCAATGTCGTCGCGCTTGCCCATCCCGATTTTTTCTTCAAGCGGATTATGGCCGGACAGCGGGGTATAGAAGGGTGTTGCACCGTTTCCTTTGACTGCGATTTTCCCCGCGACATCGAAGTGCTGCCGCAACTCGTAGATAAGCTGGATCACTACGGGATCAGTGCCACTTTCGCCTGCATCGGCCAATGGATACGCGCTTTCCCTGAAGAACACCGGGTCCTCGCCGCTGCCGGCCACGAGATTATCAACCACACCGAGACGCATCCGAACCTCTACCATCCTGGATTCGACTATTCCCGCGATGAGCGTCTTAATCGGATGCGCTTCAACGAAATCGGCCCGTCCGCTCGACGCGAGGAAATTGAACGGTGCCATGGCACATTCGCCGAAGTTCTCGACATGGAGCCAATCGGATTCAGGACCCCCCATTTTGGGTCGCTCCACGTCGAGGATGTCTACCCCGTCCTCGACACGTTGGGCTATCGGTTCTCATCCTCCGTGGTCGCGGGGAACCACCGACTTAGGGGGCGACCCTTTAAAGTAGGAAAAAGCCTTTGGGAGTTGCCGGTTAGTCCCTGTCCCCGCCATCCCTTCGGCGTTTTGGACTCTTGGCATTCACTGGCGAATAAGCGGGCATGGCATAAGACGCCCGGCGCCATGGCCGGGTTGTTTTCCGAACTGGTGGACTTGGTCCAGGCTCAGGGCGGATTGGTAAATGTCTATTTCGATCCCTGCGATATGCTGGCTTCAGGGGAGCTGGACCGCGTACTTGAGGTTTTACAGGCTAGTGGGATGCCTGTGGTCAGCTATGGCGATTTAGCGGATCAACTTGACCGGGCGCAATGCGCTTGATGGTTGGCCGGCGCGATTGGCGCGGGTGGGGCGCGAGCGTATTGGTGGGGGTTACCGTGGCGCTGCCCTGGATGTGGGGGATGAGCTATTCCAGAGGGTACGATTTTTTCCTCTGGGTGTACAATGCCTGGTATCTGGGAGAGTCCATAGGATGGGGTGACTTGCCCAATTGGAGCCCTTATGCCGCCTGTGGACAGCCCTTTTACAAAGTGGCGGGTCTAAGCGATTCTGCGATGCTCGCTTCGTTGATGCAGGCAGCAGGGGTATTTGGCGGCCTACGGATATTCGTTTTACTTGCGTACATCGTGGCATCCGTGGGTTTGTATCAGCTAGCGCGGTCTCTGGACTTGAACCGCGGGGCGGCCTGGTTGGCCGCCGCAGCCTACGTAATGTCGTGGTTCCTCACTTTCACAGTGTATTTCCAGGCCTATCTGAGCAATTTGTTGGTTTATGCCCTCTTGCCCTGGTTTGTGTATTGGGTCCGGACCAGCATCGCAGAGCGCGCGGCGGGGTCGCTGTGGGCGGCCACAGCGGCCCTGGCCACGTGCGCATTAGCCAATCCCCAGGTGGCCATCAAAATCGTTCTCATCGGCGTTTGGCTGACCTTGCCACTAATGCTTCGAGGCTCCAAATGGATCTGGTGGGGCGTCTGGTCGGGTATTGGGTTGGTGGCATTGACCTTTGTTGTTTTCGACGTGGTCAGCGCCTTGCGCTTGCGTTCAGAGGTGTTGACGATCAATGCCCGCGCAAACTCGTATGTCGGGCCCTTTACGCTGGTTGCAGTGCCGGCCTTTGCCTTCGGTCTGCTCAATGAGTTGTTGGGGGGAGAGCGCCGGCCGGGGATGGAGTTATGGGAGTTGTTGTACGCTGAACATCCGGGGCTAGTCGCCGTGGTGTTGGCGGTGATGGCGCTGGTATGGGAACGAAAGATAATGGTCACACTGCTCTGGGGCGGGGTCGCCGTTGGTTACGCCCTGTTCTTTTTCGTGCTGCCCTACCTGCCTGCCTCACCCTGGCTGGGAATCAGCCATAATATAATGATCGTTCCGGTATTCGGGCTGGCGCTATTGAGTGGTTTTGGCGCGACGGCCTTGCGGTACAGGTTGATTCTGTTGTGGGATGAGCGCCGCGCCCAATGGGCCTCGGCGGCGGTGGCCGTGCTGTTGGCCATTGAGGGCTATGGGTTGTTAATGGGGCTCAAGCAATGGGGAACGTCTGGCATCGAACCCCGGGACCTGCCCGAAGTCGCTGTGTGGAAAGAACTTGCGGAACCCATGCGGGCCGACGGAGGAAACACGCGATTCTTTACCTTCAATCCCGACTGGACGATAGGGTTGTTTCCCGTGGTGACCGGATTGCCGACGGCCAATGTTATCGAATTGAGGCAGCGTTCAGCCGATTACCAGGCCTACCTTGATCTGATCGTGCGCTGTAGCAAAACGCCGGATTGCCGAATCCAGCCGAGCCGTCTTCTGGCCCCGCTGAACGTCAGCTATGTCGACGTGCCG
>JAYYUU010000003.1:0-10189 GCA_036343835.1 Candidatus Latescibacterota bacterium
TCCGACGATCCGTCCCCCCCCAGTAATAAGCGCTTCTAACTCTATATCCTATATGTAGTATTCAGCATCCGTCGCCCCTGTTTCGCGGGGGTGGGGCGCATTGAGCGGACACCGCGCCTTGTATTCGGGGTCGAGCCGCGCCCACAGATATTCGAGGGCGTGCTGATTCCAGCGAAAAAAGTGATCCCTGCCGATATATTCGATCGAACCCGAGCGCTCTAGCACATCGGTAAACTGCCTTTTGGCCCGCGTGAAGTAGAGATCGACGCCTATCTCACGCAGCCGCTCGACGACGCTGCGCAAGGTCTGCTCGCCGGAAGCGTCGATCTGATTGATGCCCTCCGCTTCGAGAATCAGAAACTTTAGCTCGGGCGCACGGACGATCGTTTCGAGTACGCTATCCTCGAAAAAACTGCTGGCGCCAAAATACAGTCGGCCGTCAAAGCGCATAATGGCGATCTGCTGGTCGGGTTGTAGCCCCTGGACCTCCGCATCGCGCAGCGTGCCGTCCAGATGCCGGGTGAGATAGACCACCCGGGGCCGCATCGTGCGATAGAGATTGAGCACTAGCGCCAACCCGACCCCCAGGGCGATGCCCAGATGCAACGCCGGCGCCAATAGCAGCGTCCCGACGAAGGTCAGCATCCCAACGCCCCCATCGTGCACACTGACGCGCCAGGCAGTCACTAGCGGGCGGACCTGGACCAAGCTAAAGAGCGCAGCGATAATAATGACCGCCAGCGTCGCCTGCGGCAGATAGTACAGCAGCGGCGTCAACCACAGCAGGGTCACGACAACCACCAACGAGGTCACCACCGATGAGAAGCCCGTTCGAGCTCCGCTCTGATGATTGATCGCCGACCGAGAAAACGATCCCGAAACCGCATAGCTCTGAAAGAGCGCGCCGACCAGATTGGCCATGCCCTGGCCCACCAGTTCCCGATTGATATCGAGCCGCTGCCGGGTCTGGGTGGCAATGGTCTTGGCGATGGCCATCGCCTCCATCAGCCCGATCAAGGTCAAGGTCAATGCACCCAAGCAGAGTTGGGGCAGCGCTTCCACATCGATGAGCGGGATCACAGGCCGGGGCAAACCGCGCGGTATTTCGCCGACGACTGCACCACTAAATCCCCCCAGCCACGACGCCACAGTGGTGATAACCACCGTCAATAGCATATGGGGCATGCCGGGCATCAGGCGGTGGAAGGCCAATAGCAACCCACCGGCCAAAATCGCCATTCCCAGCGTCGGCCAGTGGACTCCACTCAGGGCGGTATCGACGACGTGCAAGACCATCAGCAAGTGCGAATCCCCGCGCTGAGCCTCGACGCCGAGTAACTTATTCAGCTGCGATGTGGCGATGATAAAGGCCGCGGCATTGGTGAATCCGACCACCACCGGGCTCGAGAGCAAATTGACCAATAGCCCCAGGCGCAACGCGCCCAGGCCAATGCGGATTATCCCGACCAGCAGCGCCAAAACCAGCGAATGGGCGATATAGGCTTCGCCGCCCTGGGGCACAATGACCTGTACGGTGGTGGCGCTAATGAGCGAGGCCATCGCCACCGGCCCCGTGGCCAACTGCCGCGAAGACCCGAACAACGCGGCTATCGCCGGTGGCAAGAAGGCGGCGTAGAGCCCATACACAGGCGGCAATCCGGCCAACTCGGCATAGGCCATGGCCTGGGGCACCAAGATCAAAGCCACGGTGATCCCCGCGACCACATCGGCGCGCAGGACACCCGGTTGTCCCAGTTCGGGCAACCAGCGAAGGAATGGAAAAATGCGATGCATGCGTTTTAATAGCCGACAGCGGATCAAGTTGACACGCGCGCGTTGGCCAGTTTACAATATAATACGGACTTCTGCCGCATTATCCACCCCGAAGCGCGGAGTTTCGCATGGATCCACAAGAGCAACGGGCCTTTTTCGAGGATCGGGGCTACCTGGTCGTCGAAGATCTGCTCAGCCCCAATGAAATCGTCGACTATCAGCATGAGATTCAACGCCTGCACCAGCTGGCCGCCCACATGGAAGCCCGCAGCGACCAGCGAAGCAGCCACTTCCAGCACGAACCCTTTGCCAAAGATCAACATCGCGATGGCCTACCCGTGCTGCGCAAAATCGAGAATACCCGCCTGCTCTCCGAGCATTTCAGCTGTCTCGCAGCCCATCCACGTCTGGTCGCGACGGTGCAAAATCTCATCGGAGACGACCTGCTCCTCTTCCGCAGCACCCTGATGCTCAAACCCGCCCGCCACGGCTCTGCCCACGCTCTGCACCAGGATTCGGCCTACTGGCCGATGGAGCCGCCCACCCTGGTGACCACCAGCATTGCCCTAGACGATGCCACGCCGGAAAATGGCTGTATCAAGGTCATCCCCAGCAGCCACCACTGGGGCCTGCAGGAATGGGGCCATATCGCTCAGGACCAAGATGCGCCGCTGACCCATCGCGACGATATCGACCTCCGCGACCCGATCGACGTGCCGCTCAAAGCCGGATCGGCGGTGCTCTTCCACAGCCTGACAGTCCACGGGTCGGGGCCCAACCAGACCGACCACTCGCGCAACACCGCCCTCTACGCCTATTTCTCGCCGCGCGTGCGCTACGTGCCCCGCGCGGGCGGGCCGAGAGAAAAAGCCTTCCCGGTCATCGCCGGGCTCGACGGCGCCCAAGAGCACACCCTGGTCGCCTCTTGAAGACGATCCTGCTGACGGCGCTGCTGCTGGCCACTCCCATCCAGGCACGGGAATACCGGCAATTACCCGCCGAACTCCCCTCCCGCTACGGCGTCATCGGCGTGCGGCTGGAGGCCATCGACCCCGATAGCGTGGCCGTCGCCAAAGTCCGGCTCCACAGCCCCGCCCATCGCGCCGGTGTCCGCAAGGGCGATCGCATTGTCGCCATCCCCCCCTACCGGATCCGCACTCAGGGCGAATTGAGCCGTTGCATACAGAGCTACGCGCCCGGCGATACGCTCACCCTGGTGCTACACCGAGACGGGCAACACCTGCAAGTCGCCTGCGGTATAACCGATGTCAAAAACCTCTACTATCTGATGGACGAAGAAGCCGCCCAGACGCCAACAAATCGCACCCCACGCCGCCCTGTTGCCAAGCCGCCCGCAGACGAGGCAGCAGCCCGCGCCCTGATCGACCGCCACGACGCCACGGCGGCGCTCGATTCGCTGCGACGCGCGCTGATTGCCGATGCGGGGCGCTACGGCGATGATGGTCGACTCCAGGCGGTGGACCACGCCCTGCGCAATCCGCTGCTGACCGGCCGCATCGCCCACGGTTTAATCGATGACTTCAATGCGGGCACCACCCTCGTCGACCACCTCAAAACGGCGGCGCGCCATCTCGACCTCTCTCTGCCCTCCCCAAGCCCTACGGCCAACGACCATCCCCTCCTCCCCTCGATCCTCGGCCCCCTAACCGCCGCCTTCCAATCGACCGATCGGGTCTTTGCCAAGCTCACTGCCACCGAACGCACCGAGCTTGTGGCTGGCATCCCCGCCTTGCTCGTGCGCTTTGGCGATACGGGCCTGCTCGACGAAGGCGACAGCACCGAAACCACCAGCCATATCCGCACCTTGCGCCAGGCCAAAAAGGTCGACCTCAGCGCCCTTTTCACCGGGGCGCTGCACCTGGCTCAATTAACGGATCTAGATACGCTCAAAACGCTGCGCCGCACCTTGCAAAACCTGCCCCCTGTATCCAATGACAGCCTACCCCCCGACTTAACCGGCCACTTTCTCTTCGCCGAACAGACCGCCCTGGGCTGGTTGCTCGTCGGCGACCGGGGTCCAAATTTCTACGGCAGCGACGCCGCGGCGATCATCGACCTCGGCGGTGATGACATCTATTTCCACAGCCATCCCACCCCCACCGCGCTCATCGTCGACTACGATGGCGACGATCGCTATCTCGGCGGGGGCATCGCCACGGGGGTGGGCAGCATCGGTTTGCTGGTAGATCTGGCGGGGAATGACCTCTACCAGGGTGGCGACCTGGCCCTGGGCACGGCCTTCTGCGGTATCGGCATGCTCTGGGATCGCCGGGGCGACGACCTCTACTTCCGCGCACAGGTCGGTCAGGGGGCGGCCTTTTTTGGCGTGGGTTTGCTCGTAGACACCGAGGGCGACGACCTCTACTCGGCCGCGCTATTTGCCCAGGGCTTTGGCGGCATGCGCGGATTGGGCCTGCTCTACGACCGCGATGGCGATGATCGCTACTTGATCGATGGGCATATTCCCTCCTCCTACGGCACATCAGATACCTACGCCGGGTGGGGCCAGGGGGTGGGCTGCGGGTTCAGGGGCTATGGGGCGGGGGGCATCGGCGTGCTGCTCGACAGCGACGGAGCCGACTACTACCAGGGCGGGGACTTCGCCCAGGGCGTCGGCTATTTCTTTGGGCTGGGGGTGCTTGGAGATCTGCGGGGCGACGACCATTATCGCGGCAGCCGCTACGCCCAGGGCGCGGCTGCCCACCAGGCAGTCGGTGCGCTGATTGAAAGGGCGGGCAACGATCGCTATGAGGCAAAAATAGCGGCGGCTCAGGGCGCGGGTTGGGATGCCGCCATTGGCTATTTGGCCGATCTAATGGGCGACGATCGCTACGAGGCCCAGCACCTGAGCCAGGGCGCCGCGGCCATGAACGGCCTGGGCTTGCTCTACGATGGCGACGGAATCGATCATTATCAGACGCTCACCGGACAGGGACAGGGCAGTTCGACGACCTATTGGGGTGGGCGCAACGCGCCCAATATGGGCCTGTTTATCGACGGTGGCGGTGATGCGGATAGCTATAGCCTGAGAAAGAACCAGGCCGACGCCCGCGACGCGGGAATCGGCCTCTTTGCTGATCGCTAAGCCTCAGACGGGCCTGAGGATCAACGACATCTCGCGGCCTTCCATCTTGGGCTCTTGGTCGACGATGGCCACGTCTCCGAGCTTGACGGCCAAACCCCGCAAAAGCTCGCGGCCTCGCTCCTGATAGGCCATCTGCCGCCCGCGGAAGCGGACGCTGACCTTGACCCGATTGCCCTTCTCGATAAACTCGCGGATATGGGCCATGCGATATTCGAGATCGTGCTCGGAGATATTGGCCCCGGCGATGCGAATACCCTTCATCTGTATATTGTGCTGCTTCTTGCGCGCTTCCTTGGCCTTTTTTTCCTGGTCGTAGCGATATTTGCCATAGTCGATGATGCGGCAGACCGGCGGGCGGGCTTCGGCGGCGACCTCGACCAGATCGAGGTCGGCTTCTTCGGCCAGGGCCAGGGCTTGGGCCGTTTCGATAACACCCACCTGCTCGCCATCGGCGCCGATCAGCCGCACCTGGGGCACGCGAATATCATCGTTTACTCTGGTAAAACTCTTTCTCTTTGTTGCGATAGTCTCAACCTCCGTAGAGAGTGGAAAAACGCGGGGATCTCCCGCGGGACCCAAATAATATAAGACCAAACTTCATTCTGTCTATCGACCCCTTTGCGGATGCACTTTAGCAGCTTTGCCGAGATGGGCCGATACCATTAGATCTTAAACCCCAGTCTGTATTTAAACAAGGGCAGATTTAGCGCCGCATCCTTTGGCGGCAATGGGCTTATTGGTTATTTTTACCAACTCACCACCAGAAAGGAGACCGATGGCGCACACCTACGACGTCTGCGGAGTCGGCCACGCATTGGTAGATATTCAGTATCAGGTCCAACCCGAATTCCTCGCTAATAATCAGATCGACAAAGGGGTCATGACCCTCGTCGACGCCGATCGGCAAAACCAGCTCTCCGCCGCCATTACCGACGAGCCCGTCGCCTCGGCCTCGGGCGGCTCGGCGGCCAATACCATGATCGGCGTCGCCCGCTTCGGCGGCCGGGCCTATTACGCCTGCCTGACCGGTCGCGACGACTGGGGCGACTTTTATCAGCGCGACCTCGAAGAAGCCGGCGTGGCCACCAACCCGGCCAATCGCGACGAGGGCACCACCGGCCAGTGCCTGATCTTTATCACCCCCGATGCCGACCGCACGCTCAACACCTTTTTGGGTATCAGCAGCGCCATCGGACCCGACCAACTCCAGGAAGATATTATCGCCGCTAGCCAATACGTCTATCTCGAGGGTTATCTCTTCAGCTCGGACGATGGCTTCACCGCCGCAGCCCAAGCCCAGAAAATAGCCCGTCGCCACGGCACGATCGTCTCGCTGACATTGAGCGATCCCTTTATGGTCGGCGCCTTTAAAGAGCGTTTCGACGCGATCATAGACCAGGGCGTGGATCTACTCTTCTGCAACGAGGAAGAGGCACTCGCCTGCACGGGGGCCAGCAACCGCGAGGCGGCTGGAGAGATCCTGGCCGCAAGGTCCGCAACGACCTATATAACCTGCGGTGCCGACGGCGCACTGGTCTACTCAAATGGCGAAAAAGAAATGGTGCCCGGCGTACGGGTGGAAGCAGTCGATACCACCGGCGCCGGCGATCTCTTCGCCGGCGGTGCGCTCTACGGGCTGTCCTACGGCTACAATCCCGTCGATGCGGCGCGTCTCGGCTCCTATGCCGCCGCCCAGATCGTCGCTCGCTTTGGCCCGCGTTTGCCAGAGTCGCTCGCCGACCAGATCGACACTATCTTGTCTCACTTCTCAACTTAGCACGCGGAGATTCAGATGAAAATCCTGATCCAATACCCCTTCACCGACGAGCAACACCAGCTCTTCGTGCAACTGGCGCGCGAAAGCGGCGACCACGAAGCCCTCATCGCCACCGACGAAGCCGAGGCCATCTCGCTGGCGGGCGAGGTCGAGGTTATCATGGGGCACTTCAAACCGGCCGTCTGCGCCGCCGCCCCCAACGTGCGGTGGATACAGTCGTTCAGCGCCGGGATGGACAAGTTCCTCTTTGCGGAAATCATCGAGCGCGACGAGGTCGCCATCTCCAATGTCGCCGGGCTCTACGCCCCCCAGGGCGGCGAGCACGCCTGGGCCTTGTTGCTGACCCTGACCCGGGGTATCGACGAATCGATCCGCCGCAATGCAGAGCGCAAATGGGCCGGGGGCTCCACCGTCGAGCTGACCGGAATGACCCTCGGCGTCATCGGCATGGGGGGCTTCGGGATTGAAATGGTCAAACGAGCGGCCGGCTACGACATGGAGATCATCGCCGTCGATCCGGTGCGTAGGGATCCGCCACCGGGCGTCAGCCAACTCGTGGACAATACCAAAGACAATGTCCACGACCTGCTGCGCCGCGCCGACGTAGTAATGATGGCCTGTCCACGCACCAAAGAGACCTATCATCTGATCGGGCGCGAAGAACTGGCGCTGATGAAGGAAAGCGCCTATCTGATCAACGTGACCCGGGGCGGCATCATCGACGAAGATGCCCTCAGTGATGCACTGAGAACAGGCCAGATCGCCGGCGCCGGCATTGATGTCACCGAAGTAGAGCCGCTAGCCCCTGAATCGCCCCTGTGGGATGCCCCCAATATCATTCTAACTCCACATCGGGCCGGTGCCTCGCAGCACCGACCGCGCAAGATCTTTGAGTTTTTCCTCGCCCAACTCGAGCGCTATCTCAAAGGCGAGCCGGTGCTCAATATCGTCGACAAGCGCAAGGGCTATTAGTAGCCCAACCCGTGTAGATACTCGCGCATCTTGGCGCTGCGTTTGGCCTCGCTGATCGCGTCCTCCCCCTCGTAGGCGGGCTCGCCGGGGCAGCTGGTCACCCAGCGGGTAAAGCTCCGGGTTTCGAGCGTCTTGAGCACCCCGGGGAAGTCGAGGCACTCGGCCAGGCCGACCGACACCCACTGCGGATTGTATTTGCTCGGCTCGCGCACCGTGCAAGAGGCGTAGTCCTGCAGGTGGACGTAGTTGAGCTGGTCCCAGAAATCGACCAGCGACTGCACCGCGTCATAACCCCACAAATCGGCGTGTGAGACGTCGATGCAGAGTTTGGCCTTGTCGAGCAAACTCATATAGAGCGTCCAGTCGTCCTTTGAATCCACCAAACAATTGGTGTGGATGTGATAACTCAACTCCAACCCGTACTGGGCGGCGTATTCGGCCCACTCCTCCGCCCCCTCGGCCGCCTGCTCGATATCGGCCCGCTCCACTTCCCGCCCCTCGGGTTTGCGCCCGCTCATAAACATAAAGCAGTCGACGCCCATCGCGGCGGCGTAGTCCATCCGCCGCTTGTTGCGCTCGACGTGTTCCCAATCGCGGTCTTCGGGTGAGCCGCTGGCGGTAAAGACGCACAGC
The DNA here is from genome assembly GCA_036343835.1 of Candidatus Latescibacterota bacterium. Lineage (GTDB taxonomy): Bacteria > Latescibacterota > UBA2968 > UBA8231 > UBA8231. The sequence goes on from JAYYUU010000003.1 coordinate 8,262, forward strand.
GGCATATCCGCGTCCTCGCACACCTGCTTTAGCCGCTTTGGCGGCCCCAACCAATCGAGCGGTAGACGCCCCTCCCAGCCATCCCAACCGGCCTTTTTGAGCTCGGGCAAAGCCCGTTCTAAATCGGGCTGCCGCCAGCGCAGTGTCGCATATCCCATTTTAAGTGCCATAATCGATCTCCTCCTTGTGGTCCACAACTAACGCAAAACAAGACGCTACGGGCAAATTTCGTTGACCTTTTTCTTTCCTGCCGCGATATTTTACGGTCTGTTTCACTCTGCCAAACTGCCATGGAAAATGCACCCTCCCTCTCGCGCGGCCAGGTGCATCGCGCGCTCAATTTCCTTCGTTGCTACCAGCGGATTTGGGGTGCCTGGGGCCAGGCTTGCGGGTTGGGCACGGGCGACCTTTACCGGCTTTGCGCTGCACCTGGGGGCCGACGGCTCCTTTATCGCCCTCTTCACCTCCGCCGCCTACTTCCTGGCCCTGACCCAACTGCTGGCGCCGCTTTTGAGCGCCCGCATCCGCGATAAGAAGCGCTTTATCGTCGGCGCGGGTTGCGTCGACGATCATCTTCCGCGGCTTGCCGCTTATCATCCCCTTCTTCGTCCCCGAGCCCTATCGGCTGATGGCCTTGGTGGCGATGGTCTGTCTGAGCCTGTTCAGCGGCTATTCGATCTCGCCCTTTTACAGCACCTGGATCGCCAACGCGGTCCCAGAAAATATCCGCGCTCGTTTCTCCAGCCGCCAGACCATCACCAGCACGATCGTGGCGATGGTCGCCGGTTTTGCCATCGGCCAATTCCTTGATCTCTTCCCCGCTGACGGCAAGGAAAGGGGCTTTATCTGGGTCTTTGCCATCGGGTCCATCTTTGGCCTCATCGGCTATCTCAACCTCCTTCGCGCGCCCTTTCCGCAACATAGCGCAACCACCGCCGAGCAGGGCGCGCGACTCGGCGATCTGCTCCAGCCCTTCCACGACTCCAATTTCCGCCGCGCCGTGCTCTTTTTCGGCCTGTGGACCTTCGGGCTGGGGCTGGCGGGTCCGCTCTACAGCGTCTTTATGCTCGACCGGCTGCAGATTTCCTACACCGAGATCTCGATTTTCAACGCACTCTTTATGCTCACCAGCATCGCCGGCTACCGGATCTGGGCCGGTCTGATCGATCGCTTCGGTTCCAAACCCATATTGCAGATCTTAATGACACCAGCGGCATTCTTGCCCTTCCTCTGGGCCTTTAACAACCCTGACTCGTACTATCTGGTTCCCATTGCCCTGGTGCTGGGCGGAATCCTGTTTTCGGGCATCGGCGTCGGCATTAACCCCCTGCTCTACGACCTGTTGCCCCAAGGCCAGAAGCGCACGATCTATCTGGCAACCTGGTCGGTTTCGGTCAACCTGATGGGCCCCCTTGGTCCCCTATTGGGTGGCATCCTGGTTTTCCAGCTCAAAGATTTGAGTTTCTCCGCACTCGGCGTATCGATGGGCAATCTCCAGGTGGTCTTCGCCCTTAGCGCCCTGACCCGGCTGGTGCCCTTGATCATATTGCGCACTCTGGACAACGCCAAGGGCACCACCTCGCGCAGCTTGCTCTCGCAAATGCGGCGCGGCAATGTGCTCAGCTACGCCTACAACGCCTCTATCTTCAGTCTCACTACCGCCTCGGCGACTCGAGCCCCCGCCGCCGAGGCCTTGGGCCGCTCGGGAACCCCCCCTCGCCACCGAACAACGGGTCCAGGCCTTAGCCGACGCCAGCCCCCGCGTTCGCCGCAGCGCCGCCCGCGCCCTGGGCGAAAGCGGTTCAGCAAGCGCCAGCGAGCCCCTCGTGCGCGAGTTGCTCGACGGCGGGTGCCGGGGACCAGTTCTACCACCTGCTCTCGCGCAACGACACCGACCGCGTCGCGACCATCACCCGGCTATTGCAACG
>JAYYUU010000004.1:0-10405 GCA_036343835.1 Candidatus Latescibacterota bacterium
GAGTGGACGCTGGTGGTGATGATGAGCAACCGCTCCGACCACTACGGTTATAACCTGGCCTCGCAGTTCGGCTTTATCAAGACCAACCGGGAATACGACGACGCCACGAGGGCCTCGGATAGTTTCAACAACTCGCGTCTGTTTTTCGACATCGTGGCCGGGTTCTAAACGCGGCGAACCCTGCTAGGAGATTGAACGTATGATTCTGGTAAACCTGCTGATGGTTGCGGTGATCGGTACCGTCGCGAGCTTGAGCACGCGCTTCTTCTCACCGTTGGAATTGCAGGACCGTTTCGAGGAAGGCCAGAAGCTCTATGCGCTGGGGGCCTACGACAAGGCCATCGATCGCTACGAGGTCATCCTCTCCACCGAGAGCAATGCGATGATCAATGTGGAGGAAGTGACGGTATCGGTCGATGAGTTCATCCTGCCGGTGCGCGTGGGCGCCACCTACCAATTGGGCAATACCTACAACAAGCTGGGGCTCGAAAAACTGCAGCGTTCGCAGTTTCTGCGGGCTGAGAAAAAGGGGACGGAGGCCGACGCGCGCTACGACGAGGCATTGGTGGACCTCAACAAGAGCCGCGACCACTTTCGCCGGTTGGCCGTCGACGACCAGGTCGAAGACCGGACCCGGGTGATGGCCCAGTATCAGATGATCCAGACCAGTTATCAGCTCAAGGATTACCAACAGGTCATCGCGGAGGGGGATGCGTTGCTGCAGAATTTCCCCCACAGTCTCTACGAGGCCTCCGTCTACTACGACCGGGCCTGGTCCTATTTCGAGTTGGAGCGCTATGACGAGGCGATTGCGAGCTTCGAACAGGTGCTGATTCTGGCTCCCAGGGGTTCAAACGCCGACCGCTCGCTCTTCCAGATCGCCGAGAGCTACGACAAACTGGAGCGCTATCGCGACGCGCTGGACTATCTGGACCGCCTGATCGCCCGCTATGACTTCGCGCAGATGACCGAGGAAGAAATCATCGAGATGACCACCCTCAAGCTCAAGGGCGTGGTCAAGGAGACGGCGCGCGAACTGGTGGCCAAGGCCCACCTGAAGAAGGGCGATATCTACGCTGCGGCCGGCGAGGTCGACAAAGCTATGGCCGCCTACGCGCTGCTCCCCGCCGAATACTCGGCCGAGCCGGTGCTGATGCAAAATAGCTATATCCGCACCGCCGAATTGGTTCAGAAGGAGCGGGGCACGGTCGCCGCAATCGCCGCTTATAAGGACGCGATCGAAAAAGTCGAGGACAAGATTTTCCAGGCCCGCACCCAACTGACGGTGGCGCTGATGCTCTTCGACGAAGGCGAGTATCTGCAGTCGGCCGCAGAGTACGAGATCTATCTCAATGCCTACGGCGACGTGGCCCAACGCATCGGCTTCGACCGCGACAAGGTCCTCTTCCGCATCGCCCAGTGCCACCAGGAGCAAGGGCGGCAGATCCGCGGCGACGATCCGGCCGCGGCGGACCGGGCGATCGGCGAGGCGCTAAAGCGCTATGGCGAGTTGTTGAGTCGGGCCAAGGGCAACCCATTGATGCCGGATGTGCTATTCAACGCCGGCTTTGCCAATCAATTGGTCAAGGACGACGCGGCGGCCCAACCGCTGTACCAACAGCTGGTCGAGGACCATCCGGACCATCCGGCCGCGCCCAATGGCCTGTTGCAACTGGCGCGGATCGACTACGCGGCGTCGGACCTGAACGGAGCCGAATCGACCTATAAGTCGTTCCTCGACCGCTTCCCCGAGTCGGATTTGCGCAATACCGCGCGGATGGAGCTGGGGCTCACCTACAAGCGATTGAACGATCCCGACAACGCCATCGCGGCATACGAGACGGTGGAAGCGGGGTGGACCCAGTGGCCCACGGTGCAGGTCGAGCTGGCGGAGCTCTATATCGGCAAGGCGGACTACCCCCGGGCCGAGGCGGCTCTGGCGCGCGCAATGGACAAAGCCGACAACGAGACCTTGCAGGGCCAGATGCACTATACGGTGGCGCGGGTGCACTTCGCCCAGAGCGACTATCCGAGCGCGATTCGCGAATGGGGCAAAGCCATCGATCTGAATCCGCCCCCGCACATCCTCGAAGGCTCACTTTTGGCTCGCGGCGGCGCCTATTACGAAGTTGCCAAACAACAGGACGCCCAGGGTGACACCGTCAGCGCCCGCGCGAGCTACGAAGCCTCGCTGGAGGATATGAAAGCGCTGCTGGAGAGCGATCCCGCCCCCCAGATCAAGGACAGCGCCTTCCGCACGCTGGGCGCGGGGATGATCCGTCTGGGTCGGCAGGAAGAGGCGGCCAGCTACTACCAGGTGCTGATCTCCGCTTCCGACGACCGCCAGGAGCAGGCGACCTTCAGCATGCTGCTGACCGAGCTCTACTACGATCAGCAGGATTTCGTCCAGGCCGAGAAGTTTGCCCGCCAGCTCCTCGAGATGGATTTTGCGGATGACAACGAGGCGGGGTATTATCGCAGAGAGCGGGCCTATTCGATTATCGGCAACGCGGAGATGCAGCAGAAAAAGTACCAGCGTGCCGCCCAGACCTTCGCCCAGGGGCTCAAGCGCTATCCCAACTCGGGTGAGAGCGGCAATCTGTCCTTCTCCAAGGGTTTCGCCGAAGTCAGTTATGGCGATTATGTGGCCTCTGCCGCAAGCTTCAAAGCCTTCGTCGACAAATATCCGCAAAACGCCAACCGCATCCACGGCCAGTACTATCTGGCCCACAGCCTCCAGGCGATGACCCAATTTAGCGAGGCCGCCGCCGCCTTTTCGGCCCTGGCCGAGCGCTATCCCAAGTCGCAATACGAGGAAGAGGCGTTTTTCTTGGTCGGCGAGAATCACTACAACGAGCAAGCCTTCGCGGAAGCGGTGACGGCCTACGCGAAGCTGCTGGCGGCCTATCCCCAGGGCCAGTATGGCGGGTCGGCGCAATACGCGTTGGCCTGGTCCTTCGTCGAGCAGGAGGAGATGGAGCAGGCCGTGAAAGCGATGCGGGACTTGGTCGCCAATTATCCCCGCAGCGAGTTCGCCCCCAAGGCGCAGTTCACCATCGGAGATTATTACTACAATATTCAGTCCTATGACGAGGCGATGGTGGCCTACGAGAAGGTCGCCGACCAGTACTCCAATTCCGCAGAGGCGCCCAGGGCCGTGGCGCTGGTGGGGGAATTGAGCGAGATCCAGGCCAGCTTCGACTATAACAAAGCGATGAAGTTCTTCGAGGCCAAGAACTACGACGAAGCGGTGCTGGGGCTGCAGGAGATCATCCGCAAATACCCGGCGACCTATACCGAATTGGCCGCCCATTGCAACCTGGGGCTGATTTACGAGATCACGCGCCAGTGGCCGCAGGCGGCAGAGAACTACCAGGTCGTAGAGGAGAAGGGTGGAGACAAGCCGGAAAACGCCGATGTGGTCGGCTTCGCCAAGATGCACCGCGACTGGATTGTGGAGAACCGGCTGTAGCGAGCTTTTAAACATGCAACGCAATAGTGGAACCAATTATCCGGGAGGGTTGTAATGGAGCAGAATTTTCTGGTTGACCAGTTTTTCAAGGGCGGGCCGATGATGTGGCCCATGCTGCTCTGCTCGCTGATCGCCCTGGGCGTGATCATCGACCGGCTGTGGAATCTGATGAAGGTGCCCGGCGAAGAGGAAGCCGAACAGCAGCTCAACGCGGCTGAAGACGTGCTGAAAAGCCAGGGCGAAGGCGGCGCCGTCGATCAATTCCGCCAGGGCAGCGGCGTGCTCAACTTCATTTTCGCGGCCCTGGTCAAGCGCTACGATAGCCTGGTGCTGGAAAATCGCACCGATCTCGAGGATATGCGGCAGGAGCTGATTCTGGCCACCGAAGAGGCCGGTGAGTTGTATCTGGGTCGCCTGCTCAACGCGCTTGGCACGATCGGCGTACTCTCGCCGCTGATGGGCCTGTTGGGCACGATCATGGGTATGATCAATGCCTTCGACGCCATCGCGCGCGCCGGGGCCGGCGATCCGGCGGCGGTAGCCAGCGGTATTTCCGAGGCCCTGATCACCACGGCCACCGGCCTGATCATAGCGATTCCGACCATCGTCTTCCACCGCTATCTCTCCAGTCGCGCCGAAAAGGTCTTCAAGAGCGTGGAACTCTACTGCCACGCCTTCGCCAATACCCTGCTGGTCCGCTTCCACTCCAGCCAGCAGCAGAGTTAGGCAGAAAGAGACGCTTGCAATGCGGCAGAGACGAAAAGGCGGAATCGGCAAAGGTGCCTTTAAGACCGACGAAAACCCGGATCTGACCCCGCTGATCAACTGCATGTTCCTGCTGCTGGTCTTCTTCATGGTGGCCACCACCTTCATCAATCCCAAGGGATTGAGCGTAGACCTGCCGGGTGGTGAGGGGGAGTCGCGGGCGACCAAGGACATGAATATCGTGATCGACCCGGACCAGACGATCCAGGTCAATGGCGAGATCACCCAGCAGGAGGGTTTGGCCGAGAAAATCCGCCAGGTCATGACGGCCGACAACACCAAGAACGTGATCCTGGAGTCCGCGCGTTCGGTGCCTCATTCGTATGTGGTGCAGGTGATGGATATCGCCCGAGGTCAGGGCATCGAAGCCATCGCCTTCGCCAAGGGCGGAGAGGGATAAACGGCATGGCGAGAAGCAGAAAATCGATTGCGGAAAAGGCCGGCGAGTTCGAACTGAATCTGACGCCGATGATCGACGCGGTATTCCTATTGTTAATTTTTTTTATGACCACCACCGTCTTCGTCAAGTCCACCCGGCTCAAGATCGAGTTGCCGGACGCATCGCATTACGACCAACTGACGTCGGAAAAGAAGCTGAACCTGCGGATTTCGGGCGATGGCAAGTTGGAGATCAACGGCCAACTGGTGGCGATGAGTCAGCTGGCGGGTTGGCTCGAGCGAGAGAAGGTCAAGACCGGCTCGTCGACGCTGATCATCACCGCCGATGCCAAAGCCGCCCACGGCCATATCATCGACGCGATGGAAATGGCTACGGTAGCAGGGGTGGAGAAGATCGATATCGAAACAGAGGAACCGGCGAATTGACAACCGCAGTATCAAGCGAAGGAGTTGGCCTTTTATGAGAGCGGATAGGCTGGACCGCACCAGTCGGTGGCTTGTCGTCCTCGGTCTCGCAGCGCTCGGGTTGGTCTGGGGTTGCGGAGGGCTACTACCACCCGAATTGATATACGACCTGCACGTGGATCCCGTCCTCCCGGAGGGACGCGGCGACTATACGATCGATCTGGAAGACAGCGCCATGGTCTTCAGCAAAGAGGGGTTATTGATCCGGCTCAGACACTTGCAGGACGACGAACTCAACGAGCGTTTCCCCCCCCTCTACGACGGCCGCCATATCAACCCCTATACCCGCAGCGATCTCGACCCGGAGAAGGGCTATATCCCCCCGCGGTTCACCGTCTTTGAGGTCGAGGTTGTCAATCTGACGTATTCCAAGATCGAATTCGACCCGGCCAAGGCGATGATGGAATCGGGCGGCGAGACCTATCGCTACTACGATCCCGGTCGCGAGGGGGCCGTGGTGCTGGGGGGCAATAGCTTTACCAAATACTACAAGATGGAATTGGGCACCTCGGGCAACGAACGCGAGATCAACTTGGAGCGCATGGGCATTATCTACAAGACGGTCTTCCACCGCCACCGCCCGATCTTTCGCGAAGATAGGCAGAAGGGTATGCTGGTCTTTGATCCGCTGCAGCCGGAGAACGAAGAGCTGGTACTGACTTTCCACGACTTCGTGCTCTCCTTTGACGCCAGCGGCAATCCGGAAGAGACATTCGATGTCGAATTTCACTTCGCGGTAGACCAGGGCGTCGTGGAAGTGGTCAAAGTGGGCGGGGCCGGTTGAAACTCCGACGCAAAATCTGAAGCGCGCATATGGCAGAACATTGCTTTAACAGGAGCTGGACCCTCCGTCTGGCTCCTATTTTTTTGGACAAATTTCTATTCGCGGGATTGTTGTCTGTCGGGATATGGGGTGGTTGTGGCGACGAGTCGCCAGAAAATGTCTCGCTGCTGGCCAAGGTCGGCGAGACCGAAATCACGGCGGACGCGCTGCGGGCTTTTGAGGCCAGCCTGGCAAGGGTCGAACAGCGGTCGCGGCACCGGGCCAATTTGCAGACCCTGGTCGATCGGGAAGTGATGCTCTTGGCAGCCGCTGCGAGGGGTCTGGCGCAGGACGAGGAGGTTTTGCTAGAGCTGGGCCAGCGCGAGACTAAGGCCTGGGCCGATGCGATGCTCAAGCGCCACGTCGAGGAAAAGGCGGTGGTGGTGGTGGAGGAAATCGCCAAGGCCTACGCGCAGCAGGGGTGGGGTGAAAAGATCATAACTATCGAGATCTTCGTTCCGGGGCGGGAACAGGCCCGTCAGGTGGAAGATCTCTTGGCTCAAGGTCGGGATTTCGAGGTGGTGGGACGCCAGTTTGCCGCCGATCCCTATTATGGCGTGCTCACCGGTGAGGCCAAGCGGATGGCCTATTCCCCCTTCGATAGTCCTCGCGCGGTGGTCGAGGCCGTTTTTGCCCTCGAGGTCGGTGGGGTGACCGGGCCGATCCCCCTGCACGGGGGCTTTGTCCTCGCCAAGGTGGCAGAGCGACGCCGGGTGGCGCTGGTCGAGGTCGAAGACGGGATTGGTGCGGTGCTGCGCAAGGAGAAGCAAAAGCAGTTGCGTCAGTCCTATTTGCGGCATCTCAAGTGGGATCTCGGTACCGATTTCAACGCTGCAGGGATGGAGCTGGTGGTCGGCGTTCTGCAGGGCGCGGTGGTCTGGCAGACCCTCGAGGGGGCACGGCGCCACATGCCGGTCTATGCCTTCGAGGGCTTCGAGATGGATGTGGAGGAGGTTTTGGAGGCGGTGCGACCGTCGGGCAGTCTGTGGCCCAAAGCCAGCGCCGATGCCGTAAACGAGAAGCTGGCTGAAAGCCACTTCCCCAACAAGATCATGGCCCACGACGCTCGGCGCAAAGGTCTCGACGAGACAGAGGCATTCGCGCGCGCGCAGGCGGCGGCGCTGGGCAATTTGATGCTGATCGAGTTGCGCCGGCTGATCGTGGCGGAGACTCCGGAGCCGAGCGAGGCCGACTTGGCGTCCTTTTACGAAGAGCACAAACACCGCTTCCGCAGCGCCGCCTGGGCCCAATTGGAGGAAATACTGGTCGAAGATCCGGCGCTGGCGCGCGAATTGGTGGCGCAGGTCGAGGCCGGTGCCGAGCTAGTTGAGCTGTCCAAGGCCCACACCGAACGTCGCAAGGTCGTGGACGGTATCCTCTACGTTTCCCAATCGCAGGCTCCGCTCTTTGGCGAGGTGTGGATGAACGCGGTGATGAACGCCGAACTCAACCAGCTCGTGGGCCCGATCCAGACCAAGGGGGGGTATTCGCTCTTCAAGGTCGTCGAGCGGCACCCGGAGGTCTACCACGGTCTGGAGCTCGCAAGGGTGCGGAAAGCGGTTGTGCGGGATGTGCGGGAGCGGGCGGAGCGGGAGCACTTCAATAGCCAGTTGCGGGCATTGCGGCAAAAATACGCGGAGCGGATCGAAGTCTTTGAGGATCACCTGCAGAACTTTGGCGACGCGGACCCATCGGCGCAGAGCTAGTCGCTGAACAAACTAGAGGGATGAGCCTTGTCAGAGGCCACCGCACAAAGCGCAGAAACCGAGCGCTTCGAGATTATGCCCACCGACGCCCCCTTCGAACCGGGCTTCAATATGAAGACCCTGTGGGCGGCGTTCTTCGTCGGCTTTGTGATGCTGCCGGGCGCGATCTACCTCGGGCTGGTGACGGGGATGAGCATGGCGGGGGGCGCCGAGTGGGTGACGCTGATCCTCTTTATCGAGATTGCCAAGCGCACCTTCGTGCATCTGCGCACTCAGGAGATCATCATCCTCTACTGGGTGGCCGGGGGCTTAGTGATGATGGGCGGCAAGCTGGGCACCGGCGCCGATCTCTTTGGCGGTCCCTTTGGGGTGCTGATCTGGGACCAGTATTTGATCCAGTCGCCGCAGGCCGACGGCCTAGCCGAACACATCCCGACCTGGGTGGTGCCGCCGCGTAGCTCGGAGGCGCTGCTCGAGCGCGGTTTTCTGCACGCCGCCTGGTTCAAGCCGATCGTGATCTTGCTTTGCGCGGTGTCGCTGCAGCGAGTCAACGCCCTGTCCCTGGGCTATGTGCTCTTCCGCATCACCCACGATATCGAACGCCTGCCCTTCCCGATGGCCGCAGTGCAGGCCGGCGGCGCCACGGCTTTGGCCGAGACCTCGTCCAAGCAGGAGGGCTGGCGCTGGCACGTGTTTAGCACCGGGGCCTTTATCGGAGTGGTGTGGGGAGTATTCTACGTGGTGGTGCCGACATTGTCGTCGGTCTTTCTGACCGAGACGGTCTCGATCTTGCCCATTCCCTTTCTCGACTTTACGGTGCCGATGAAGGCGGTGCTGCCGGCGGCGGTGGTTGGGCTGGCCACCGACCTGATCCACGTGCTCTTCGGTCTGGTGCTGCCCTTCTGGGTGGTAGTGGGCGTATTCGCCTCGTCGATTCTGGTCAATCTGGTCGCCAACCCAATCCTCTACGCCTATGGCATGTTGCACACCTGGGAACCGGGGATGTCGGCGATCCCGACCCAGATCGCCAATACCTTTGATTTTTGGTTGAGTTTCTCGCTGGGTGGGGCGATTGTGGTGGCGGCGATGGGTTTTTGGACGGCGGGCAGAATATTGATCGCCACCGGCAAGGCGCGCCGTCCCGCCGCCGAAGAGGGACCCGGGCCGAGCCGCGCGCGGGGTGATATTCGCATCGTCGCCGCGCTGGGAATCTGGGCGTTGAGCACGTTGGGCTTCGTGTTGATGGTCTACTATCTGGTGCCCGATTTTCCCTGGTGGATCACCGCCCTCTTCGGCTTTGTGTGGACGCCGATCTACTCCTATATCGGCACGCGGATGATCGGACTGACGGGCTCGCCGCAGGGCGTGACCTTCCCCTATTTGCGCGAGGCGAGTTTCTATCTGTCGGGCTATCAGGGGGCGGGAATCTGGTTTGCGCCGGTGCCGATTTTTCAATGGGGCTATGAGGCGCAGGTCTTCAAACAGTTGGAACTGACCAGGACCAATTTCGCCAGTATCGTCAAGATGACGGCGCTGACCCTGGCGGTGATGTTCGTCTGTAGCTTCCTGTTCTGGTCGCTGATCTGGAAGCTGGGGCCGATTCCCTCCTCGGCCTATCCCTTCGTGCAGAAGATGTGGCCCTTCCACGCCACGATGCAAGCCTTCTGGGCCAAGTCCACCCTGCCCGGCTCCGGTGCGAGTCTGGTGACCCAGATTATCCGCTGGGACTATATCGGGGTCGGTCTGGCCTTTAGCGCCGCGCTCTACGCCGCGCTCAGCGCGCCGCTGGGGATTTTCTACGGCTTTGTTGCGGGCCTGGGCGGGTGGCCGCATTTCGCCATTTTGAATTTCGTCGGCGCGGTGCTGGGGCGCTTCTATCTGCAAAAGCGCTTTGGCGTCGAGCGCTGGTACGCCTATGCGCCGATCGTATTGGCGGGCTATTCGTGCGGTGTGGGGTTGATCGGCATGACCTCAATTGCCATCGCGCTGATTTCCAAGGCGGTGTCGCAGGTCGTGTTCTGAGGAGCGGTGACGGTGGGATGCCGACGGAGTGCGTGCGGTCACCTGCTGGCGTGGTTCGCGCTAGTGGCGCTTGGGTGCGGGGGAGAAGGTCCCGCGCGGTCGGGTGTTGTCCGGGATGGTGCGGCCGCGTCCGTTACACCTGAGGACCAATCTCCGCCCGCCGAAGAAGCCGCCCGTCCGTCCGCAACCGAGCGGGTAATGGTCCTGGTGCCCGAAGGGGCCTTTGTGATGGGTTGGGACGCCGGTGAGCCCGACGAGCGACCGCCGCACGTGGTTTTTCTCGACGCCTTCCATATCGACCAATTCGAAGTGACCGTGGGGCAGTATCGGGTCTGTGTCGAAGCCGGGGCCTGCGAAGATCCGATCTACGCGCCCAGTTGCAACTGGGACGGTTTTGCAGGCGACACCCATCCCATCAATTGCATGAACCGCCAGAATGCTCTCGACTATTGCACCTGGGCGGGATTGCGGCTGCCGACCGAGGCCGAGTGGGAGAAGGCGGCGCGCGGGACCGATGGGCGGATTTACCCCTGGGGTTATGAACTGGTGGGCGACGAGGCGAATTTTCGCGTTGGGGCCGGGACGGCGACCGAGCCGGTGGGCAATCATCCCAGCGGGGTTTCGCCCTATGGGGTGCACGATATGGGGGGGAATGTGTGGGAGTGGGTGGCGGACTGGTATGCGGAGGGCTATTACGCGCGGAGTCCGCGGGAGCGACCGACGGGGCCGGGACAGGGGGAGTTTGGGGTGTTG
>JAYYUU010000005.1:0-7109 GCA_036343835.1 Candidatus Latescibacterota bacterium
GATCAATGCCATAGCCGATGCCCCGCTCTTTACCCACCCCTCGCAGAAGCGGGGTGAGGTACAGGGGGGAATATTTCGCGCTGGCAGCAATGAATCGGATGCGGTCCTGCTGATCGACGGGGACCCCGCGACCTACTGGCAACCCGACCCAGCGGATCAACTGATTAAGTGGTCGGTCGATATCGACCTGGGTCGGCCGGTTTTGGCCCGCGAAATAGAGCTTAGCTTCCCCGCTGAAGAGGGCGCACGACCTTTCCAGCAGTTTAGCGTTTTCGTCACCCAGGGCGCCCGGATCCAGGCCCAGGACGATGTATTTCGCTACCGCAAAGTCTACGAAACGACCAAGCCCAATACCAAATCAACGCTTGTTATCCCGCTGCGGGGCAGCGAACTGGATACTACGCGGATAATCGACGGCGAGCTAGAGGTGGATCTGCGGGCCGAACAAAATTACCAGAGGGTACGACTGGTCCGCATCGTAGTCGATGTGCAGAGTCCGGATGCGGCCTTGGCCGAAATCAGTGTCCTGGCCCAGGGGGACAATGTCAGTCTGGGGACCCTGGAGCGAGGAGGCAGCTTCGAACACGGGCTGCTAGCACGTGAGCCGCAGAATATGTTCGACGGCAATATGGATACTTTTGGCAATATCCTCACATCGGGTGGCACAAAGGGGGGGTGGCGCGAGGGGGGATTGTGGTGGCAGGCGGATTTGGGGGCGCTGTTTTGGGTCGATGAAATGTTTATCTACTTCCAGACTCGGGGAGAGGGCACGTCGAGTTTCCTCTTTGAAGGACTGCACCACGGGCGTGGCTACAACTTGCTATTTTCAGACGGGCGGCGCACGACGGGCGGGGAATTGGACCTGACCTTTTTGCTGCGCGAAGATATCGCCATCGATGCGGGTCTGGCTTCGGCCAGACGGGTGCGCCATATCCGCTACCTTTTCGCGCCGCGCAAGATCCGCTATCTCTTCTGGCACGGGCACGAGGACAGCGGTTGGTTCTCGCATCCGATGGAGTTTATGATCTTTTCCCCGGGATATCCTGCCCAGGTGGCCCTGCGATCGGGTTTTATCGATCTGGGGCAGATCAGCGGCGACGGGCGTCCCAAGGCGATCAAGAGCCTGTCGTGGGAGGCGATCACGCCCGACCAGACGCGGTTGCAATTGCGCTCGCGGGCCGGCAATGCGCTGGACCAAGTCAATACCTTTCACGACCGCACCGGCGCCGAAATCACCGAAACCAAATGGACCAGCTCGCCCAAGGTACTGAGGGGGGAGATCGATACCACGCTGGTTGCTGGTCAGGATTGGGGACCCTGGAGCAATTTCTACCAACTTGCGGGTGAAGCCTTCAAGTCGGAGACCCCCCGGCGCTTTATCCAGCTCGAATTGATCCTCTCGACCAAAGACCCTGCCGTGGCTCCCGAGGTCGGCTCGTTGTCGATCGATTTTGAGGACGCGTTGGTCCAGAGCGCCAAGGGGCGGATCCTGCCGCGGCAAACCGTGGCCAATGAGGATACCCGATTCAGCTATACGGTGTGGCCGGTAGGCGATAGCGACGATTCCGGTTTCAACCGGGTGCGGATATCGGCGCCGCATGCCGTCGATGAAGACCGCCTGGAAGTAATAGTCGGCGAGGAGGCCGTTGCGCCGATGCAGATTGGCAGAGATGGCGAACACCTCGTCATTGATCTGCCGGCGCTCATTCGCGCGGATTCGGTCGCCATCAGTTTCACCACCCGGGTTTTGCGCAATGCCACGGTATTCGGGGTTGATTTGGGGCATTCCGAACGCCCCGGTCTCTGGCAATCGGTCGAAGCGCGTGAACGCCGGGATAATATCGTCTTTTTACCCGGACTCGCCGGCGCTGACCGGCTGATCGGCGATCTGGCGATCTCGCCGCGTTCTTTTACCCCCAATGGGGACGGAATCAACGATGCGTTGGAGGTCCGCTTCGCCCTGTTCAAAGTAACCGAGGCAACGCCGAGGGTTAAAATCTACGATTTGTCGGGTCGGGAAGTGGCTGAACTCGATCGAGCTGCAGGAGGCGAACTTGAAATATTCCGCTGGAGAGGGTTGGACCGGGAGGGCACTATGGTGCCACCGGGCATCTACCTCTGCCATATAGATGCGCTGGCTGAGTCCGGTACCGACGAAGTAATTCAAACGATATCCGTGGTGTATTGAGGGAGTAAAATGACTGTAGCCCCCGCAGTTTACCGCGACCAGCAGTGGATCATCTCGCCCTTCGGCGATCTGTTTTTCTTTATCGGGACCCCGCTATTGTGCCTGGTGACGATGTTGCCGATGCGGGCGCTTTTCGATTCGCAGACCATCGCCTTCTATGCGCTGGCGCTCTTTGCCACCGGGCATCACTTGCCGGGCTTTATGCGGGCCTATGGCGATCCGGCGCTCTTCGCGACCTTTAAGGAGAAGTTTATCGTCGCCCCCGTCGTGGTGTTGCTGGTGACGGTGCTGGCGCAATTCAACACCCTGCACGGGCTCTTCCTCATGGTGCTGGTCTGGGAGATCTGGCATCTCTTTATGCAGCACTATGGCATCATGCGGATCTACGATGCCAAAAACAAGGTCTTCTCCAAGCTCAATGCCCGCCTCGACTGGTTGATGACGCTCTGCGCCTTTGTCGCGGTGGTCATCTACAGCCCCGAGTATTTCCATCGGATCCTCGATCACAACCAGAAAGTTGGGCTGCCCTTTCTCTCGACCGAGTTGACGTTACTGCTCAAGGATCTGCTCTAGTCCGCGACCCTGGCGGTGCTGGCGGCCTACCTGGCCAATCTGGTCCAGGGTGCTGCCACCGGCCAGAAGGTCAGCCTGCCCAAAGTGGCGGTGATGGCGACGACGGTCTTTATCATCTACTATGGCTGGATTCATATCAACGACCTGGTCATCGGCTACGCCGCCTTCGCCGTTTTCCACGATATCCAATATTTCGCCATCGTCTGGGTCTACAACAACAACTTGGTCAAGCGGCAGGAGCGCACTACACGGGTCCTGCGCACTTTCTTCACCACCCGCACATTGCCGATTCTGGCGGCGTATATCCTCGTCTGCTTCGCCTATGGTAGCATCAATATGATGGAGGGCTTTTTAAAGTCGGAGCAGGCCATCAAGATCGTCGAGATCTTTGTTATCACCTCGACGCTCCTGCACTACTATTTCGATGGATTTATCTGGAAAATGCGCGATCGCAAGAATCAGGCCAATTTGGG
Source organism: Candidatus Latescibacterota bacterium (assembly GCA_036343835.1). GTDB lineage: Bacteria > Latescibacterota > UBA2968 > UBA8231 > UBA8231. Next base: position 3,235 of record JAYYUU010000005.1, read on the forward strand.
GATCAGCGCCGAAGAGGGGACCGAGCGGATCGGGAATAGAGTCTTGCAGGGCGGCTTTGCCGAGCGCTTTGGTGGCTATTTTCGCGAGACGGGTCGCCAACTGGCCTACTTTGTCGTGCCGGTGGTAGGGCTGTCGCTATTTCAATTCTATTGGACCGCCGACGAAGCCGATGCGCGCGAAAAGATGGTGGAGCTTTTCCCAGACCTCGCCGGCGCCCACAACAATCTCGGCGTGTTCTACGCCCGCCTCGGCGACTGGGAGCAGGCCACTGGCGCCTACCGCCGGGCGCTAGAATTGGACGATGGGGCCTACGAGGCGCATAAAAATATAGGATTGGTCTATGCCAAGCAGGGTCTGTTGGAAGAAGCACACGAGCACTACCAGCAGGCTCTAGACCACAAGCCCCAATACGTCGAAGCGCTCAATGCCCAGGGTTTGGTCTTTATGCAGCGGGGGGAATGGGATAAGGCGCAGAGGCGGTTTTTAGAGGCGGTGGAGGAGTTTGAATACGCGCCGGCCTATAATAATCTGGGCACGGCTTATTTGCGGGCGGAGAGTTATATGGTGGCGATCCGCGCCTATAAAAAAGCTATCGCGCTGGATGAGATTAACCCCATGCACCACTTCAATCTGGGCTTGGCCTTTCAGAAAGAGGAGCAAAACGAGGCGGCGGTCCACGCCTTTGCCCGCGCGATCGCCTTACAACCCTCATACGCCAAAGCCTATTTGAGCAAGGCGCTGTCCCACCAGCGGATGGGTGATATTCCATCTGCGCGGCAGGCTCTACTGCAGCTATTGGCCGTAGAGCCGGACAACAATACCGCCGCCCGATTGTTGGCGCGGATGTAGCCCCAGTCTCAGTGCGGATGTCCGCCGCCCGTTTGGCCCAGGGCCAGCGGTTGTAGCGCGACGGCTTCCAGCGCACTAGCATCTTCTCTGACGACATATTTGCGATCGACTTGGACCTCGCCAAAGGTTTGTATTACACCCGATGGCCAGTGGATGATCAGTTGCGAGATCGCCTGCGCAGCGCCCAACCCGATTTCCTGTTGCAGCGTCGAAGCGCCGAAACTGGCGCCGGTGCCCGCGGTGACGTGGATTGTGCGCCGACTGGTCGCCATTGGTACCTCGACCTGTATCCGCGCTCCGATCCCAGCGCGATTGGACTGCACGCCCTGCAATTGCAAGGTGAGCCAGTGGTTGCCGTGGCCGGGGTTTTCGAAGAGCATATTGGTAAAGACATCGCCGGAATAAGCCCCCCCTAAAACGGCGTAGATATCCTGGTCGCCGTCGTTATCGAGATCGCCGAAGGCGACGCCGTGCCCCTTCTGCAGATGCCCGAAGCCCCCCGAGGTGGTGACGTCCTGAAATAATTGTCCCCCGGCGTTGCGGAACATCCGATTGGGCATTAGCGAACGATAATCAGGGTCTCCGGTTCCGGCGTAGAAATCGAGCCAGCCGTCGTTGTCGAGATCGCCGAAATTGCATCCCATCGTAAAGAGGACTTTGTCGCTCTGGGTCTGGGCGGCCACGTCGAGAAAAGTCCCATCGCCCTGGTTGCGGTAGAGGCGGGGGGGTTCGCCCTTGTGCGGCAGTCCGAGATAGTCGGCGGCGACATCGCCGGCGTCGGCCTTGTATCCGGAGACGAAGAGATCGAGGAAGCCGTCGTTGTCATAGTCCCAGAACCAGATGGGAAAGCTGAAGGTCGGTTGGCCGACGCCGGCGCTAGTGGTGATATCGGAAAAATGCCAGTTGCCTCCTGCATCCGGTCCGTCGTTGTGGAAGAGCAGGTTGGGTGCGCCCAGCCGGGTGATGTAGAGCTCGGGGAAGCGGTCGTTGTCGATATCGCCCCAGGCGACGCCTTTGATAAAACCCTGGACGTCCAAACCGACTTCCGCGGCGATATCGGTGAAGGTGCCGTCGCCATTGTTGCGGAAGAGTTCACAGGGGTGGTTGAGACCGGGGGAGGATTCGTTGCCGAAGAAGAGATCGAGATGACCGTCGTTGTCGAAGTCGGCCCAGGCGGCCGTTTGCGTGGGGTGCAAGGTCAGTAGCCCGGCTTTTTCGGTGACATCGGCGAAGGTGCCATTCCCCTGGTTGTGCAACAGGGAGTTCGGGTGCAGGCCGTCGGCCCCGAACCAACCGCCGCGCAATACGAGCACATCGGCGAAGCCATCGTTGTCGTAGTCGGTCTGCACCGCGTTGAGTCCACCGACGATGCCCGTCAATCCAGCTTCTTTGGTGATATCGGCGAACGTGCCGTCGCCTTGGTTGCGGAAGTAGCGCAACTGGTCTTTGAGGCCCCATGACGAGGCGATGATATCATTGAAACCGTCGTTGTCGAAATCTTCCATAATGCCACCCCCCGCAAGACCGAGTGCGTCCAGTCCCAAAGCAGGTGCCCGGTCGGGGAAGTGCCCGAGATCGTAGTCGGCAGCAAAAACCTCGGGGGGAATGAGCCACTTATCGGGCACGGCGGTGGGATATTCCCCCACGGTCATATAGGCGATATTGAGCAGCCAGCGCGAGGTCATATCGAAGGGGCTCTGGCGCAGGACTTCGCTGTAGAATTGGATCGCCGAGCGGGAACCTTGCTGGTTCTTGTGGACGCCTTGAGCTGTAATGGGAAATAGACAGGAGGCGATGTTGTGGCCGTCGATACAGTTTTGCTGCTCCCCGAGGCGCAGGTAGGAAAGACCGAGCATCTCTTCGAGGCTCGGGCGGGTGCGGAGGCGGTTGGAGCCGGCCTGGGAGCGCACGGTCTGAAAGAGACGGGCGGCTTCTGCGGATTCGCCGGCTTGCAGTAGCTCCTTGGCCAGTTCGATCTGCTGGCTGAGCTTTTGCACCGCGCCTTCCGGCTCGGGCCGATCGCGGAGCCAGGTAACGCGTTGCGCGCTGAGGTAGATATTGTCGGCGGGATTGGAGCCTTCGACGAGGGCGGCGAGACGGGTGGCCATGCGCGTGGTGCCGGGGGCCTGGTAGGGCTCGGAGGTGCAACCCGTCAGGGCGAGGGCGAAGAGTATAAAAGAGAAACGAATCATAGCAGTAGTCGTTGGTATACAATTAAAATCAAGTAATAGGATAAAAAAGAAAACCCCCGGAGCTGATTCGGGAGTTGTCCCGTATGCGAACTGCCAAAAATATCAACGGATTAATGCCATGCGTTTGGTTAAAGTACCCCCCTCCGTTATTAGTCTATAAAGATACACGCCCGAAGCCACCTCGACTCCCTTTGCATTGCGGCCATCCCAAACAAAGCGATATTCGCCTGCAGGTAATACTCCCTGGTGCAGGGTGTTTATTTTTTGGCCGTTGTCGGCAAATATCTCCAGTGCGATATCTCTGCTGCCGGGCAAAGAAAATTGAATAACTACAGATGCATTGAAGGGGTTAGGATAGCTCTGTTGCAGATGAAATTCAGAGGGCAGCGCCCCCTGGCGCACCTCGGTCGAGCGTTCAAAATCCACAAAATCAAGTATGCCTATGTGGTTGCCCTGTTGGTCACTGAGGTGGATCTCAGCGCGCATCGCATCCTCGGGGATCTGTACCACTTCGTCGAGTGCCAATGTCTGCAGTGGACTCACGTCGATTTTCCGCTCGCGCGCCAACTCATCGCGGTCGCCACCGAGATAGACAATCTGTGCACTGCCCTGGTGGAAAACGCCAAAAGTGCCGCTGAGTTTGCCATCGGCACTTTTCAATTTGTGCTGTACTGCCCCCACGCGATTGACCGCCAAGGTCGGGCCGTTGAGTTTGGTAGCGCAGAACTCTTCAACAAAGGTGTGTCGAGCGCCATTAGCCGCAATTTCTACAAGTGGACTGACGACTTCTACTTCGAGATAGAGCGGATCTCTATTGACCCATAGTTATAGGT
>JAYYUU010000006.1:0-8419 GCA_036343835.1 Candidatus Latescibacterota bacterium
TAGCGCCCGATCGGCGTTTCCTCAACTCCGGTCGACTTAGCATCCGTGCTTTACTACAGCCGCGCTACCGGGATCTTGGCCAAGATCCCGGTAGCACAAGCGGCTGTTTTTTTATGTGCAGTGGCTGCCGAATTCCCGATAGTGACGCACTGGTAGCGCATGGTATTCCCGCGCGAGTTTTTCCAGGCGATCGCAGGCCAACGCGAAAATCCGCCCACCCTTCTCAGCGCTGGCGACGGTGGCATCACCCATGATGCCGGTGTCTTTGGCGGTGTCGCGGTGGCGCTCGGCGAATTCGGCGAAGGCCAGTTCGTCTTTGAAGGGCTGGGTGCCGGTGTCGTCGGAGTCGATGTGCCCCTGGTCGATGAGGTGGGCGCGCAGGTGGAGTTGGACCGAAGTCTCCCATTCGCCGGCGTGGCCGACGCCCTCATTGGTGGTGCTCCACTCGCGCAGCTCTTGCTCGACCATATCCCACCACGAAAAGCTCAAGGTGAAGATATCCTCCTCGGCCACAGCCCACGAAACGGCGCGGCAGGGCGCGTGGTTTCCGCCGTGGCCGTTGATCGAGATGATGCGCTCAAAGCCATTGGCGTGAATCGAGCGGAAGATGTCGATGAGCAAATTCTGGAAGGTCTCGAGCCGCAAGCTGATGGTGCCGGGGAAACCCATATTGTAATGGGCAAAGCCCGACCACACCGGCGGCGCGACGACGACGGGAAAATCGTCGATGCGCCGCGCCACCTCCACCGCCATGTAGAAGGGCGCGGAAATATCGACATCCATCGGGCAGTGCGGGCCGTGTTGTTCGATCGAGCCGATGGGGACGATGATGACGGGATCCTCTTTGAGCGCCGCCTCAAACTCGTGACGCCACAGCTCTTGCCACAGGACTTTCTTGTTAGTGCCGTCGTAGGAGGGTCTGTACATGGTTAGCCTTGGTCCATTTCCCCGTGGAGCTGGCGCATGATCTGGTGGTGCCCTAAGCCCTCGTTCCAGAGCTTTTTGTATTGCTCCTCGTCGATGCCATCGCGTTTGAGAAAGCCGCGGATATCGTAGCGGCCCTCGATCTCGACGGGCAGGCCGCCCTCGGCGACCATCAGTTCGAGCGGATAGCCCTTCTCTGCTAATGGCAGGCGGACGATGTGGTTTTTGCGGGCCGATTCGTAGAGGGCCATCATAATCTCGACGGTGTCGCGCGCGGTGGTGCCGGCGTTGCGGTGCTGATCTACATCGCCCTCGAGCCAGGCGATGAGCTCTTTGACCTGGGCGGCGTTGGTGTTGCCGCCGATGGCCTTGTCGCCTTCAGCAAGACCCAGATCGACCTCCTGCCAGCCGCTGGAGGTGGCGTTCATGATTTGCACCTGGGTTTCGCGGACGGAGAGGAAGCCCTCGCTGCCGCGAATTTCGAAGCGACCGGCACCTGCCCCCTCGCGCATCAGGTCGGATTGGATAAAGAGCTGGAGATCATGGTCGAAGTGCACCAGGCCCAGGCAGGCGTCTTCGACCATGGTGCCGCGCTCGTAGCGGTCGGTGCGGCGCTCGACCGCGCCCATTACCCACTGCGCCTGCGGGTCGCCGAGGACGAAGCGCGAGCCGTCGATCGAGTGGGTGCCCCAGTTGGTCAGGCCATCGGCGACTTTGTTGGTGACAAAGATCGGCGTGCCGATCGCGCCTTCTGCGACCAGCGCCTTGGCCTTTTCCCAGCCGGGGGTAAAGCGGCGCTGATGGCTGATGATGAGTTTGGTGCCGTGCTCGTTGCAGCCGTCGACCATCGAGTCGGCGGCGGTCATGCCGATGGCCATCGGCTTTTCGCAGATGATGGCTTTGGCGCCGCCTTTAGCTGCGGCGATGGTGGGGGCGGGGTGCAACAAATGCCAGGTGCAGACGCTGACGATATCGGGTTGGACCACGGCCATCGTCTCCTCGACGGTCTCGAACTCCTGTTCGATGCCATATGCGTCCATATAGGTCTTGCGGGCGGGCGCGACGGGGTCACAGACGGCGATGACTTCGACATCGTCGACGAGATTATAGCCTTCCATGTGGGCGTTGCCGATCGAGCCGCAGCCGACGATGGCGGCGGTATAGCGTGCCATAAGGGGGGCTCCTTGGCGAAAATGTGGAATCTGGTGTATTATCAGCGAAGGGGTATAATAAAGAACAGTCCCCACGGCATCAATTATGGCAACGCTCTATATCACATCTACCCTCGAAATCCCACTCGCCGAATTGCGCTTTAAATTTAGCCGCAGCTCGGGTCCAGGGGGGCAGAATGTCAACAAGCTCAACACCCGGGCCGAGTTGCACTTCGACTTTGCCCACAGCGCGGTATTGAGCCCGGTGCAGCGGCAGCGGATCGCGGAAAAACTCGCTGCCCGAATAAGCGGCGAGGACGAGTTGGTAGTCAACTCGGAGCGCTTTCGCACCCAGGGCCGCAATCGTGAGGATTGTCTCGACAAATTCGCCGCCCTACTCGTTGAGGCGATCAAACCGCCGCCGCCCAAACGCAAAAAAACCATGCCCGGTCGCGCCACCAAGGCCCGCCGTCGCGAGGACAACAAGCGCCATTCAAATAAAAAAATGAATCGCCGCCGCCCCTCCCTCGACTGAATCCCCTCCCGCTCTAACTGCATCTAATAATAAATTTGCATCTGTCCACTTGGTCTTCTATATTTAAAGTTAACGTAAACGTAAAGGTGATAAAGGTGAATTCTTAATCGCCTTAAAATAGCTATTTTAAATGAACTTATAAAGGATGACAATGGATATGACAAAGAAGGGTGTAGCGCCTTCTTCCACCGATCTCTACTGGCACGATATCAAGGACGCCGAGCCGCTGAGCCGCAAAAAAGAAGTAGAATTCTTCCAGCGCGCCAAAGCCGGCGACGAAAAGGCGCGGCAGGCGCTGGTGCTGGCCAATCTACGCTTCGTCGTCAGCGTCGCCCGCGAATACAAGGACTACGGCCTCTCGCTGATCGAGCTGATTTCCGAGGGTAATGTCGGGCTGATGGAGGCGGTCAAGCGCTTTGACGAGACCCGCGGTTTTAAGTTTATCACCTATGCGGTGTGGTGGATCCGCCAGGCGATTCTCAAGGCGCTGGCCGAGCAGGGCAAGATCGCCCGGCCGCCGATGAGCCAGATCAACGACCTGCAGAAGATCGAAAAGGAAAGCGGTGTCCTCGCCCAAAAGTTGGGGCGGGCTCCGACCTTTGAAGAGATTGCCGCCCGCGTCGATATTTCGATTGAGCGCACCCGCAACGCCATGGTAGTAAGCCAGCAGGACATCTCGCTCGACGCCCCGGCCTTTCCCGACGAGGAGACCTCGCTGGTACAGGTCTTCGCCTCCGACGAGCCGGGTGTCGACGAGCGCTTCGCCGACAGCGAAATGCGCACCACCGTGGCCTCCTGCCTCGAGGTGCTCGACGCTCGCGAAGCCCAGATCGTGCGCGCCTATTTCGGTCTCGACGACAGCGAGCCGCTGACCCTTGAGGAGATCGGCGACGCGCTGGGCGTCACCCGCGAAAGGGTGCGGCAGCTGCGCAATAGGGCCCTTGAGAAAATGAAGGCCGAGCGCGGTGGGCTGCTGATCGAATTTTCGCGCAACTGATTATTGCGGCTTTGCCCGGCTGAGAGGTCCCTTGCAAGAGGGGCCGGTTTTTTTGTGCGCTTAGCGCAGGCGGGCGCGTTGGGCGCGCATCATGGCGAAGGAAGCGAAGTGGATTTCGAAGGAAGCGAAGTGGATTTGCCAGCCAGCTGAGGGAGAGTAGCCGATGTCGAGGCGGGTCATGTCGACGGCCGGCGCCAGTAGGCGCAGCCCCAGCCCGATGCCGGTTTGGAGGCGATCCCCGGCAAAGTCCGCGCCGCGGCTCCAGGCGAGGCCGGTGTCGGCAAAGAGCGCGCCGGAGAGGCCCAGATCGGCGGTCAGCCCCGGCAGGATATATTCGCGATTGGCCATGAGTGGAAAGCGGTATTCGAGGGTGCCGATGAGCTAGTTTTTGCCAAAGAGGGTCGCGCCCCTGCTCGCCAAGATAGGTCCCTAGCCACGGGCTGAATTCGAAGCTCTTTTCGCGGAAGCCGTCGAGGCGATTGTCGCGTTCGATGCGGTCGAGGTCGAGGGAGAGGTGATTGCCCGCGATCCAGGGATAGTTTAGATCGAGGAGGAAGGTCGTCTTGCCGCCGAAGAGGGCGTAGCCGGCGACGGAGAGGTCGCGGCCGAGCAGGTTGACCGCCTTGAGCGCCGGGCCGTAGGACCAGCCGTCTTCGTCGGTGACGTCGTAGGAGATATAGGGCACCGCGGGGGGAATTTCGCGCAATTGGATGACGAGGATGACCCCCGCGCCGGCGGGGTGGGCACGGGCGGCGAGCGAACTAAAAATATCGAGATTGTCCAGCCGCTGCAGGTCGGCGCGCAATAGCGCGAGGTCGAGGGCCTGCCCCGGGGTGGTGCGCAACTCGCGGCGGATGATGTGCTCGCGGGTGGCGCGGTGGCCCTGGAGGTCGATGCGCAAGATTTCGCGACCGGCAAAGGCCTCGATGGGTAGGTCGGCTGCGGGCAGGGCCGGCAGGAGCAAAACCGCCGCGACCAGATAGCGCCAACAAGCCCTGCTATCGCCCGGAATTCGGGTCGGATACCAGGCGATCTTATCGCATCGGGTCAGAAAGTGCTTGACCAAGTTTAGCTGCGCTGTGATCTTTGAGGTAGTCATTCCCCGTCAAACTCCCGCTGGTACAGACTTTGCGTCTATATCCCACATTGGAGCCCAAGGGCCGCCAGTGCGGTCAAATAGTCGCGGAATCGCGGTCTGTGTCCAGCGAATATTAGCCTTTCCGCCACCTGACTGTAAATATCGGATAATCGCATCGGGATGAGAAATCGCCACCTCACGTGGCCTTTTATCCCTTTAATCACCAGGCAGATTTTCTCCATGTTGAGTCTACAACGGCAAAATAATCCCAGGAGACGCACTATGAGTTATCTGCTCTTCGTGCTACCCATCGTCGGTTTGCTCGCCATATTCGGCATCGCCCTGCGCGCGCCGGGCGACGCTGCGGCCAATGACGCGGCTTTTTCCTTCGCCAGCGAAAATAGCTAAATATCCGTCTGTAGTTCGCGCCGGAGGACTGTGCCAGCGGCCAGGGCCAGCGCCAGGCTGATGGCGACATAGAACCAAAACGCCCGGTCTATACCCAAGCCTTCGGCCAACGCCGACATAGCAAAGGGAAAGAGGAACGCTCCGACGCCACCGCCAGTGGCGATGGCGCCGATGGCCAGTCCCTGATCATTGTGCTGACCCGCGATGACCACCACCACCGGATAGATCGCCGCAAATCCCATTCCGCTCAATAGGAAACACGCCCCCGCAAGCCAGGGCCCCTCTGCCAAGAGCGCCGCGATAAGCCCTGCGGTGGCCAGCGCGCTTGTTCCCACCAGCAAGGGCGCCTGGCGCCGGCCGCGATAACTGCTTGCCACCAGCAGTCTGCCCAGCAGCAATCCCAACCAGAACACCGAAAGCATATAGGCTCCCTGCGCGGGGGTCGCGTCGTGGATCTGGACGAAGTATTCGGCGATCCAGTTTGAGATGCCTATTTCCGCGCCGACGTAGAGGAAGATGATCAAGGTCAGGAGCAGCAGTAGGGGATCGCGCCGCAAAAGCCCCAGGGTGCGGCGAAGCGAGACCGATTCGGAGGGCGTTTGCAGACTGGTGAAAGAGAGTAACTGGAACGCCACAGCCATCCCCAGGGAGAGCAAGCCCAGGATCTGGAAGGCCATTTGCCAGGGCAGGCTGCGCTCGAGCAGGAGCCCGACGCTCAAGGGGCCGAGAATGGCCCCGGCGGTAAAGGCGGCGTGCATGAAGTTCATCAACTGGCTGCGCCCGCTGGTCTCGAGCCGCACCAGGCAGAAGTTGGTGGCCACTTCGCTGCCGCCCTCGCCCAGACCGACGAGGACGATGGCCAGCAAATTGAGCCCGATAGCGGCGGATTGGCCGATAAGGGCGAGCCCCGTAGCTTGTAGTACCAATCCCCCGACCAGGGTCTTTTTTGGGCCGATGCTCTGCACCAGCAGGCCGGAGAGAAAGGTCGAGAGCAATAGCCCACCGCGCCGCCGGAGAGCACTGCGCCGGTTTCGAGGTAGCTCCAGGCAAAGTCGCGGATGATCTCCGGCACCGCCGCGCCGACGAGAATAGCGCTGGCGCCAAAAAGCGCGAAGTTGGCAAAAAACGCGGCTAATAGCCCCGTTCTCATGCGCCCACGACTTCGCCTATGACTTTGCCCGCCCAGTCCTTTGCCGGCTCGGCGCCGAGGGCGGTGGCGATGGTCGGCGGATTGTCGATGATGGAGACGGGTGTTTCCAAAGCGTGTCCCGCCGGCACGCCGGAGCCGCAGGCGATCCAGGGAATGGTCATATCCTCGTCCATTTCGGTGCCGTGGGTCTGGGCGTGGCCGCCGTGGTCGCTAGTGACGACGAGCAAGGTCTGCTCGTCGAGGACGGCGAGGATGCGGCCGATGGCCTGGTCGGCGCGGCCGATGGCGGCGAGATAGGGGGCCGACATCCAGCCCGACTCGTGGCCGGCCACATCGGTGTAGCCGAGGTAGACGAAGGTGAAGCCTTCGCAGCCCTGTGCGAGGAAGTCGGCCGCTACTCGTGCCAGTTCCCCATCTCCATCGGGGTCGTAGCAGTTGTTGAGGTAGATCGAGCGATCCAGCGCGCCGGGATCGGAGAGGTCGCGGAGTTGTTCCCAGTTGTAAAAGGCAGCGGTTTTGCAGCCGGCGGCGTGGACTATGTCGATCAGGCTGGGCACGGACCGGACCTGGGGCACCCAGGTGTTGGTGGTGATGCCGTGGCGCTCGGGCGCGACGCCGCGGAACATCGAAGTGTGGCAGGGCAGGGTGGATGAGGGCATCACCGTGCGTGCGGCATAGGTGTGGGCGCCGCGCGCGATGAGCTGGTCAATATGGGGGGTCTCGGCCCTTTGCAGGCCGTCGGGTCGGAGCCCGTCGATGACGAAGAGGACGGCGGATTGGGGCATGGCGTATCCTTTCTTGCGGAAGTTTGCCGCTTCAAGATAGGCGGTGGCCGTCGTTGCACAAGGGGGCCGATTGCCCGGTCTGGGACCTTATCCTATATTGGAGCGAATTTAATGAGGATATGATGACCCAATTGCGACAGAAATTACTGGTGCTCTACGCCCATTCGCCCGATCTGCACAGCCAGGCGGTGGCCTGGTCGCTCTACGACGGCACGGGCCGGGACCGGTCCTCTAGCGGCGATGGCGAGGAGCCGCCCTATGCTTCGGTGGTGGCGGCGATGCAGGACGGCTGGCGGGTGGTCCAATTTCCACAGCAACACCCGGCCTATCCGGGAATGGAATACAATACATCTTATTTGAAATACGAGTATATTCTCGAAAAAATGGAGGAGATCGATGGTGGATAAGCAATATCTCCTGAACACCAAACAGCTGGCGCAATTTGCCGCCGATGGCTTTTTGCGCTTTGACGAATTGGTAGACGATGAATTAAATCAAGCCGCCTGCGCTGAGATGGAGGCGGGGGTCCCGCGCGGCCGGGCTGGCGCGCCGCTTGCCGAGCTGTGGCCGGACGCGGTACTCGGGCGGGTGGTGCGGCTGCCCGAGATCCAGGGGATTATCGCGAGCCTGGTTGGCGCCGACCCGCTTTACGATCACCACGCGGTGCACACTGTCGCCGCCAATCACGAGCACGGGCAGATCTGGCACGCCGACGCGATCATCGACACCCGGCTGCACTTCGATATCCAGCTATTCTATTTCGCCCACGACACGCCGCGCGAGATGGGCGGCACGATGTTTCTGCCCGGCAGCCAGTATCGCCGCATCAGCGAGTCGGATATCGCGCGCTACCAGAATTTTCTCGGCCAGGCGCCTATGGTCTGCAAGGCCGGCACCGTGGCGGTGGCCCACCACGGCATCTGGCACTGCGCCCAACCCAATCTGACCGACCGCCAGCGCTATATGTTCAAGTTGCGGCTCAACCCGACGGTGCGGCAGAAAAGGCTGTGGAACACCGACGATATCGACGACCCGGAGATTCCCGGACTGCTCAATGCCAACCACCGTTGGTATGGCAACGAGGTGCGGTTAGAGGTGGTCAATCGCATCAAATTCTGGCGCTTCTTGACTGGCGACGAGAACTACGATGTCTCCTACTGGCTCTCGCGGTTGGAAAACGCGCCCGAAAACAAGCCACAGGCGGCGTGAGCCCCCATACCATTCAGACTAAGAGCCGACCTGTGGTTGCAGGTCGGCTCTTTTATGTTCCATGCATAGGCTAGTCGGCAAGGGCATTGCCTGGTTGGGCGGACTGATCTTGCTGTCGGCCGTAGCCGTCAACCCGTGGATCGGGACCTACTACCAGGACTATATCGAAAACTACGCCGATG
>JAYYUU010000007.1:0-5681 GCA_036343835.1 Candidatus Latescibacterota bacterium
GCTTTTCGCGACGAGACGGTGTGAAGGCGTGAAAACGGCGGATCCGCACACACTGCCCGACCACGTCGAGACCATAGACGCCCTCGACGACCTGCTCTCGCGTCCTAGTCCCGCCCTGGTCGCGGATCTGGCACAAGTCGAAGGTGATATCCTGGTCTTGGGCGCCAGCGGCAAAGTCGGACCGACGCTAACTCGCATGGCCAAACGGGCGGCACCCTCCAAGCGGATCGTCGCCGTCGCCCGCTTCACCGATCCCGAAATCCGCAACCGCCTCGACGCGTGGGGTGTCGAGACCATCGGCTGCGACCTTTTCGACCGCGACGCCGTCGCCCGGCTCCCGCGCCTGCCCAATGTCGTCTTTATGGTCGGCCGCAAATTCAGCACTACTGGCCAGGAGGGGCTGACCTGGGCCACCAATGTCTATCTGCCGGGCATCGTTGCCGAGGTGTTTGCCGACGCCCGCATCGTTGCCTTCTCCACGCTCTGCGTCTACCCCTTCGCCGATATCGCCGGCCCCGGCTGGGACGAGGCGGCCCCGGTCGGGCCCGTAGGCGAATACGCCAACTCCTGCGTTGGCCGCGAGCGCGTGTTCCAGCACTGCTCCGCGCGCTATGGCACACCCGGCCGCTTGGTGCGCCTCAACTACGCCATCGACCTGCGCTACGGCGTCCTCCACGAAGTGGCGTCGCGGGTGTGGTGGGAGGAACCCATAGACGTGTCCATGCCCAGGGTCAACATCATCTGGCAGGGCGACGCCACCGCGCAGATCCTCCGCGCGTTGCGCCATTGTACGGCGCCGACTAGCCCGCTCAATATCGGCGGCCCCGATCACGTGGCCCTCGAAGACCTGGCGAGTATTTTTGCCGAGCGATTCGGCAAACAGCCCGTCTTCAAAGGTCGCCCCGCCAACACCGCATGGATCAACAATACTGCGCAGGCGACGCGGCTTTTCGGGCCGCCGACGGTAGCGCTCGACCAGATGGTCGCGTGGACCGCCGAGTGGGTCGCGCGGGATAGGCCCAATTACGGGAAACCCACCCGCTGCGAAGTCCGCGACGGGCGATTCTGACAAGGATCAAAAGGTGAACGACCAGCGCCAACCACACACTGCCAGGGGCGTATCCCGCCGGGCCGTCGGCCTCGGGCTCTGCTGCTGCCTGGCCATCGCCGTCGGCGAGCCCTACACCGTAATGGTCCTGCACAGTTCCCCCATGGCCGCCGACTTCTCCACCGGCGCCGCGCTCTTCCTGTTCTTGCTGCTGACCCTGCTCCTCAACCCCCTCGCCCACCTGCTGACCGGCTCCCGGCTCCACCGCGGCGAACTGGCGACCGCCTATATCATGATGATCGTCGCCTGCGCCATCCCCTCCTGGGGTTTTACGATCAACCTCGTGCCGCTGATGGCCGGATTTTTCTACTTCGCCACCCCCGAAAACAACTGGGCCGAGCTCATCCACCCCTACGTGCCGGAGTGGCTGGTGGTCAGCGACCCCCAGGTGGTCGGCAAATTCTTCGAGGGCGGCGCCCAGGGCGAGGCCGTCCCCTGGGACGCGTGGTTTCTGCCCCTTTTGGCCTGGTGCTGCATCGCCTTTTCCGTCTACTGCGTCACCCTGTGCCTATTGGTCGTATTGCGCAAACAGTGGATGGAGCGCGAGCGCCTGCTCTTCCCACTCGCCACCCTGTCCCTCGAAATGTGCGACAGCAAGGGCGCCAGTATCTCGCCCCCTTCTTCCGCAATCCCATCACTTGGATCGGCTTCTTGATCCCCTGCACCATCAATTCGATCAATGCGCTGCACGCCTATTTCAATTACATCCCGGCGATCAACCTCTACAATAGTTTTCGGATTATGCGCAACTCGATCGCCCTCTACACCGCCCCGCGCTTCGAGGTCATCGGCCTTTCCTTCCTGCTCAACCTCGACGTCTCGTTCGGGGTCTGGTTCTTCGCCTTCCTCGCCAACGTGCAGACCGGATTCCTGCGCATTATCGGCTTCAGCATCGGTCCCATGCAGCCCTATTCCCCACCCGCACCGCCCAGCGTCGCCCACATCGCGATGGGCGCGCTGTTCTTCCTGGTTTTTGCCAGCTTCTGGAACGGCCGCGAGCATCTCAAGGAGGTTCTGCGCAAGGCCTTTCGCGGCGACCCCGAGATCGACGACAGCAACGAGCTGGTCTCCTACCGCACGGCGATCTACGGGATTCTTCTGGGCACGGTCTGCGCGCTGTTCTGGCTCTACCAGGCCGGCTTTAGCCCCTTGAGCGCGGCGGTCTTCCTGCTCTGTTGCCTGGTGGCCTTTGTCGGCCTGGCGCGGATCATCGCGCAGGCGGGTCTGGCCTATGGCGTCGCGCCCGTAGCCGCCCCGGTGCTGACGGTCAATATCCTCGGCACGCCGCTGCTGGGACCGGCAGGCATCACGATGCTCGGTCTCAACTTCGCCTGGGCCGCCGATATCCGCACCTTCGTCATGGCCTCGGCGGCCACCGGACTCAAAATCGCCGAGGTGACCAGGCTGGAGTGCCGGCGGCTCTTTTGGGCGATCCTCGGCGCCATCGCCGTGACCCTGGTGGGCTCGGCCTGGATGGTCGTCACCCTGGCCTATATCCACGGGGGGATCAACCTCGGCGGCTGGGGCTTCCGCGGGCTGACCAACTACACCGGCAATTGGATCGCGCACAATATCGCCAATCCAGAGCCGATCCACGTCTGGCATCTGGCCTTCGGCGCCCTTGGCGCGGTGCTGATGGGCGCACTGACTTGGCTCAAGGGGCACTTTCGTCGGCTTCCCAATCCACCCCATTGGCCTGGCATTAGGACTCACCTATCCGATCTCGCAGATCTGGTTTTCGGTCTTTATCGCCTGGGTCTGCAAGGCGGTGATCCTCAAATACGGCGGACCCCGGCTCTACCGGCACCTCAGACCCTTTTTCCTCGGGATGGTCCTGGGGCAGTTCGGCTCAGCCGGTTTCTGGATCGTCGTCGCGTCATTCACCGGCGTTCCGCACCGCTTCACGCTCTAGGGAGGAGACCATCCCGCCATCGACGACAACGCAATGACCCCCAATCCGCTTCCCCATCCCGATCTGATAGGACGCCGACAACGTCTACTCGGTCAACCGACAGCGAGCTTTCGCCGCATCGACCGCGGCGACCACCCCGGCCGAGCGCTGGGTCGTCGAACGGGCCGACGGTCAAACCATCTTTGCCAAGGCGGCGACCACCCCGGACACGGCGGCTTCGCGTTGCCATTGTGACCACGCGAGTACCCCGGGATCGGGTTCCTTCTTGACGTACTCGGACCGCTGGCAAGTATCCAGCAGATAACTCACAACGCCACCCTAATGGGAGAAACGCACTATGAGCCTGACCTCTGCACAACTCGAACAATTCCACCGCGACGGCTATATCATCGTCCCCGACCTGTTCTCCGACGCCGAGATGGACGCCGCCCTAGAAGCCATGGACCAGACTTTCTACGGCAAGCCCTTCGACGCCTGGCTCGCCGACTTCGACGCCGGCCAAACCGCCGGCGTCTCCGACGGTTTCACCACCACCCACAACCACGAAGAAGGGCGCTCGCAATTCCCCACCGGCGCCGGCGCGTTAGACCGCCTTATCGAAAACGAAACCTATCTCGATATTTTCGAGCAGTGTCTCGGCGATAAACCCGCCTACTGCAACGCGCACCTCTTTCTGCGCTCGGGCCCCACCGACAAACGCCACCCCGAGCACCCGTGGGAAGGCTATCACATCGACCACTACACCAACTGCCTGCTGCCGCCCTTCGACGAGGTCGGCCGCTTCGACTACGTCAACTCCGGCGCCTTTCTCCACGATGTGGTGGATGGTGGTGCGCCGATGATGGTGGTCCCCGGCTCGCACAAGCTGGCCCAGGAGGCCTATCTCCGCGCCTTCGCCGACGGCAACGCCGGTGGCGGCTCGTTCAAAGACCTGCGCAAGGTGGTCGAGTTGACCGAGCCGGTAGCCTCCGTGGCGCCGCGCGGTGCGGCGGCCTTCTATTCGTCCTATACGATCCACGCAGCCCAGCCCTTCGCCAACAAACGCGTCCAACGCGCCTTCTGGACCCTGTCGCTGTGCCGGCAAGACAACGATCGCTGGACCCGCTTCGCCAATCCCTTCATCTACGGCGAGCGCGAGCACATGATGCCCTTCCTGACCAGTACCACCCCGCGGGTCCGCGCGCTCTTCGGCTTTCCCGAGCCCGGGCACCCCTATTACACCGAAAAGACCCTCGCTTTATTGGAATCGACCATTCCCGGCATTGACGTCGAGCCCTACCGCCAGGCCCTGGCCGCATCCTGAGAGAAGTCCCTTGCAACCCTGGACCTTCCTCCACATCTCCGACACCCAGCCCGGCTCGCCGCGCTCCTTTCGTTTCAACCCGCGCTATATGGAAAACTGGCAGACCGCCTACCGCCAGCTCCAGGCACAAGACGCCGACCTCCTGCTCGTCGGCGGCGACCTGACCCGCGACGGCTATATCCACGATTTCGAACTGGAAAAAGCCAGAGAAGAACTCGACGCGCTGCCCTACCCCTACTATGCCATCCCCGGCAATATGGACACCGGCAACAAACACGCGTCCGTCCCCGGCGCCACCGGCCGCGACGACCCCCGGCTCAATATCACCGCCGAGACCCTCGACAACTTCGCCCGCTTCTTCGGCCCCTTGCCCTGGACCTTCGTCCACAAACAGATTCGCTTCAGCGGGCTCTACGCCGCCTTAGCCGGCTCGGGCCTGCCGCACGAGGAACAGCTGTGGCGCTTTTTGGAGCAAGACCTGCCCGTCATGCCCCGGGCTACACACCACGTCGTCCTCATGCACTACGCCCTCTTCGTCGACGCCCTCGACGAGCCGACCTGGGATATCACCAAAGAAGACGAATACCACAGCTGGTATTTCTCCATCGACCATCCCCACCGCCAGCGCCTCTTCGACGCCTTCCAGCGCTTGAGTGTCGAGATCGTCCTCAGCGGCCACATCCACTGCCGCCGCCCGCCGCAAACCGTCGACGGCATCCGCTTCTACCGCTGCGCTGGCATCGCCATGCCGCAGTGGCAGGACCGCTTCCCCGACGGCGACGCGCGGTTGGGCTTCTACCGCTTCGACGTCGGCGACGAAGGCATCAGCGATACATTTATTCCGCTGGAGAAAGAATCAAGGGCAGAAGGAGCCTACGGGCCTGGCGGCCACCCGCGGCCCGAGGAGCGGGACTACTCGCTGGCGCTGGAGCGATAGTGTGGCCAGATTGAAGAACTGACGGGAGAACCGTTGTCGGATTTGCGGCACATCGTTGTGGATAGAGTGGCCAAATGTATGGCAATGGGGCCGGTCCGCGAACTCCCGATTGTAAAAGCTGGTGAGATCCGCAGCATCCTCAATATCGATATAACCAATATCCAAGTAGATCGATCCCGTCTTCAGAGGACGAGACCCCCCTCTGCGCCAAAGTCCGATAAAGCCCCCTTCCCATCCTCCCGCCGCACCGCAGCGTGAGACGCACCCATATAACGAGCTCTACTCCCCCCTGGGAAACCGCAAAAACCGCTGCGCCGTCCCCCCCAGAATCTCCCCCCGCTCCTTCTCGCTGATATCCGGCAACAACTCGTCGAGAATCCCCGTGTATTCCCCATACCCCGGCTCCTCGTAAATCCACGGC
>JAYYUU010000008.1:0-5656 GCA_036343835.1 Candidatus Latescibacterota bacterium
GATCTGCTCGGGCGGCGGTCCCGGGATCATGGAGGCGGCCAATCGCGGCGCATTAGACGCCGGGGGTCGGTCGGTCTCAATATCAGCCTGCCCTTCGAACAAGACCCCAACCCCTATATCACCGAGGAGCTCAACTTCGAGTTCCACTACTTCTTTATGCGCAAGTTGTGGTTTGTCCAACTGGCCTGCGCCACGGTCGTCTTCCCGGGGGAATTTGGCACCTTAGACGAGATGGCCGAGTTGCTAACCCTGATCCAGACGGGGCGTTCCCAACCGATGCCCGTAGCCCTCTACGGCACCCAGTTCTGGGACGAAATAATGGACTTTGAAGCCCTGAGCCGCTGGGGGGTAATCAGCGCAGCAGACCTCCAACTCTTCCACCGCGCCGACACCCCCCAAGCAGCCTTTGACTATCTGCAGCGGGAACTCGAACCGCTGGTGGCGGCCAAGCGGCGATGAGCCCCGTCGAGATCGCCGGCGTCGGCGCCGGTTACTGGGGCAAAAACCTGGTGCGCGTCTTCCGCGACCTCCCCGACGTGCGCTTACGCCAGGTCTGCGACGCCGACCCCGCCATCCGCAGCGCCATCCAGCGCCAGTTCCCCGAAGTCGCCACCGGCTCGGACTACGATCTGCTGCTCCAGGACGAAGCCCTCGACGCAGTAGTGCTGGCCGTGCCGGCGGCCCTCCACTACGCGCTGGCCTGTCAGGCGCTGGAGCGGGGCAAACACGTCTATGTCGAAAAACCCATGACCCTCAATGCCGCCGACGCCCAACGCCTGGTCGAATTGGCCGCGGCACGCGACAGAGTCCTGATGGTCGGCCACCTGCTCGAATACCACCCCGCCGTACAGATGCTACGCCGCCTGGTCCAGTCGGGCGAACTGGGCGACATATACTATGTATATTCACAACGCGTCAATCTGGGGATCGTCCGCAGCGATGAGAACGCCCTGTGGAGCCTGGCGCCGCACGACATCTCGGTGATTTTGCACCTGCTCGGCCAAGAACCCGACGCCGTCAGCGCCCGCGGCGAGTGCTACCTACAGCCGGATATCGAAGATGTGGTCTTCGCCAATTTGCACTTTGCCGACGGCAAGATGGCCCAGTTGCAACTCTCCTGGCTCGACCCGCACCGCATCCGGCGGCTGACGGTGGTCGGCAGCCGCAAGATGGCGGTCTTTGACGATGTGGAAAGCGCGGAAAAAGTGCGGATCTACGACAAGTCGGCCGAACGCCCCGAATACGATTCGTATGGCGAATCGATCACCCTGCGTTTTGGCGATGTCGTCATCCCGCGGCTGGAGATGGCCGAGCCGCTCAAACTGGAGTGCCAGCACTTCGCCGACTGCGTGCGAAGCGGCCAGACCCCTTTGAGCGATGGGCACGACGGGCTGCGGGTGGTGCGGGTGTTGGAGGCGGCGCAGGAGTCGCTGCGCCAAAATGGCGTCCCCGTAGAGATCGGCTAGCGCACCTCGAATTCGGACCGAGCCTCGGCCTGGTTCCCGCTCATATCCCGCACCTTGAGTACCAGGCGGTGGCGCCCCGGCGCCAGATCCGTCAGCAACAGTCCGTGCACCAAATCCGCGTCCGGGTCGTATTCGGCGATCAGCGGCCGCCCGTCGAGCTCGAGCTCGATATCTTTCTCCCGCCCAATGCCGGCCCCTTTGTCGCGCAAGACCGCGCGTATCTTCGGTCGGGCGTCGACGACCGCGCCCTCAGCCGGCTGCAATTGGTCGATCTCAGGGGCGATGAGATCGGCCAACAGGGCATAGCGACCCAACCGGCGCAGCTTGGCACTCACCCACCGCCCCATCGCGTCCCATTCATTGCCCACCATCGCCCATTTCTCTTCTCCGACCTCCTGATAAATGCCCAGCTTCTCCGGCGGCAGATCAGTCCCCTCGTAGCGCAAGCGCAACTCGATCTTGCGGTCAAAACTATACTCGGGACCCAGCGCATAGGCCGGTCCGGCAAGGATCAAGTGTTTGGGTATGTGCGGTGCAAAGGCCACGACCTGGGGAAAGAAGGGCGCGTAGGCGCTCGCGGCGGCAAAAGCCAGGGTCGCACTCCCGTCGTAGTAGTCCAAATCCTGCGCCGCGCCGGGGCGAACCAACTGCTGATCGAGTGCGACCTGTTGCACTTCTGCACCCTGCGCATACACCGCAACGGACACCTGCGTTGTATCGCCCGGCTTGAGCGGCACCGCGACCCGATACTCGCGCTGATCCGTCTGCTGCGGATCGAAACGGGTCGACCCGACGCTAACCAGCGGCGCGGCGCTGGGCACCTGGTCGTAGCGCATGACCAGGTCCACAAAATCCCGATGGGGAATGCGCTCCAACTCATAACTCGGCGCCGGAGCATCCTCGGCGGCGGGCAGTCGACATAAGGCAAAGGCCTCCGCACCAATCGGATCCACCGCTCGAATTCGCCAATAGGGCACGCTGCGGTTAATCCGCCACTTGACCCCGCCCAGACGGCTCTGCCGCCGATCCACCTCGCGCCAGGTCTTGCCGTCGGCCGAACTCGCCAGCTCCACCTCGACCACCGCGTCGTCTGGATCGGATAATGCGGCCTCGATATAGGCTCCGTCCTCGGCGACGACGATCCGCGCCCTGGTAATTTCCGGCGGCGCCGCGACCAGCAGCCGGAAACGCGCCCGACTCTCGTTGCCATTGATATCGGCGACCAATACCGTGGCCTCGTGCAACCCTTTGCCCAAAACTCCCTTGCCCGCATTTAACAACCCATTGCCGCGCCCTTCGTAAAATCCGAGCCGATTGCCGGGCAGCCGACACAAATTGTAAAAGCGACTCACCCCACCCGCATGGGCCACCAGCGTGCGATCCAGATTGATCTGGTGCATATCGCCATAGCCGACCTGGTCGTAATGGGCGGCAAACACCTCGCGCCCATCCAGCGCCAGCACCACGCGATAGGGCGCCAGCTTGTTGGGGGCGGCGTCGGCGCGGTCGTAGATCAATGCGCTGATCCCCACCCAGCCGTTGACCTGCACTGGGGCAGCGGCGGAAAACTCGCCCCGCTCCGACCAATAGCGCAAACCAAAGGTCTGCGGATCGTGGCCACCCGCAACCTGGGCACCACTGCCATAGGGCGTAATCGCGATGCGTTGGATGGTCGGCGCGATGCTATCGGCGATGGCAAAACCCTGCAATAGCGGATTGACCGGCACATTGTCCCCATCGCGCAATTCCAGGTGCAAATGGGGGGGGCCGGCACCGCTTTTGCCGCTCCAGGCAATGACCTCGCCACCCTGGATGGGTATTTCGCTCGCGCTGAAATACAGATCTACACTATAGCGCCCGCGCTGCCTTTGGGCCTCGAGCACGCGCTCGGCGATTTGGGGGGCGAAGCGCTGGAGATGGGCGTAAACGGCGGTGCGGCCATCGGCGAGCTTTTGGTAGACGACCCGGCCATAGCCCCAGGGCGAGGTCCGCACCCGCCAGATATGGCCGTCGGCGAGAGCCTGGACCTCATAACCGGTCTTGCCCCAGGTCTTGACGTCCATCCCGGCGTGGAAGGCTCTGGCGCGCGATTCGCCGAAGGTCGAAGACAGGGCCGGTTCGAGCCGCAGCGGCCAGAAGAAATCTCCTTCCTCTGCCCCGCCTGGTGCCGCCAGGGCGGCCAAGGCCAGTAGCGCGAGTTTAACCAAGGCCGTCCCCGTAGATCTGCAGGGCGATGCGATCGGGGGCGACTTCGAGAAAGTGCAGAGGTTTTTCGGTCCAGGAACCAGTGTTAAAATAGCGATAACCCTGGCGTTCGAGATCCATCGCCGCGTGGGTGTGGCCGCAGACGACGGCGGCAAATCCACGCTTGCGGGCCGCGCGCAGCGCATTGCGCGCGACGTGCTCGTTGAACACCCGGTAGAACAACGCCCACTTCTTGGCGTATTCGGCCACGTGCATATTGCGAAAACCGAGCCGGACGCGAAGCCGGTGGAGGCGGCGGAAGATCCATTTGAACACCCCGTGGCGCGGCATCAGCCTGTCGAGCCGATCGCCGTGGACTACCAAAAGCCGCCGCTCGATCTCCCAGCTGTCGACAAACTGAATCCCCCCCTTTTCGGCCAACTCGAAATCGGCATCGTGGTTGCCATAGACCCAAACCACGGACCTAGTGTGCGATTCGCGCACCAGGCGCTCGAGCACCGCCCGGTGCGCGTCGGGCAGCGGCCGACGAGGCTCGTCGATGGTATCCCCATTGAGCACCAATTGCGCCTCCGCGGGCAACGCGTCCAACCAGGCCAGAAAAATCTGGTGGTGGAAATAGGCCGAACCCAAGTGCAAATCACTGACGATAAAACAGCTTTCGACGTTCATGCTCCTTGCTATATCTATAAGGTGTGTATAGAATTAATAACTTTATGAATAAAGACAGAAACCCACCGGCGCGCAAAGCGTTCGACCCGGCCAAACTACAGTTATTGCTCGAACATATCGGCCGCCTGCTCCCCGACGAAAAAGAGCGCCAGGCCTTTTATAGCTGCTCCCGCACGCCCCCCCCGGCGTCCTTGCGCCTCAACACCCTGCAAACCCAATCCCAAGAGCTGCTGCCCCACCTGCACCAGCTCGGCCAAGACGTGCCCTGGTGTGGGGGAGCCTTCGTTTTTCCCGAGAGCGAAAAGGGCCTCGGCCAGATGCTCGAACACGCCATGGGCGCCTATTATATCCAGGCCAAAGCGCCGATGCTGGCCGTCGCAGTACTCGCGCCCCAACCCGGCGAGCACGTCCTCGACCTCTGCGCCGCCCCGGGCGGCAAGACCACCCAGATCGCCGCGCGAATGCAAAATAGCGGGCTATTGCTGGTCAACGAGATGCAGAGCAAACGCATGCCGGCCCTCGTCGGCAATCTCGAGCGCTGCGGGGTGGCCAACTACCTTTTGAGCCAGGCGCCGGGGGCGATGCTGGCGCGCTATTTCCACAACTTCTTCGACCGCATCCTCGTCGACGCCCCCTGTTCGGGCGATGGCATCGTGCGCAAAGATCAGAATATGCTCAACTACTGGTCTCCCACCGACGCCCAGCGCCTCGCCCAGCAACAGATCGGTCTATTGCGCGCCGCCTACCATATGTTGCGACCGGGTGGCTCGCTGGTCTATTCGACCTGTTCGCTATCGCTGGAGGAAAACGAAGAGGTATTGCTCGGGCTATTGCGTCGCTTTGGCACCGAGGTCGAAATCCGCCCCGTCGACGGCGTCGAGAGCTTGCCCTTGCCCGCTGGGTTGGCCGCGCAATTCCCGGCGGAATTTTCCCGCTGCATCCGCGTCTGGCCCCAGCTCCACGACACCGAAGGCGCCTTCGTCGCCCATCTCTCCAAACGCGCACCGACTGAGAGCCGCCACCTCGTAGGCGATGCCGCTACCTGGGCGGCGCAAGCTACTACAGATCCCGAGGCCGACGCCACCAGACGGGCCATCGAAGACCGCTGGAGCTGTGTGCTGCCCTGTCCCGCAGACCAGGTTTTCACCCTCAGCAACCGCCACCTATGCCGGCAGCCGGCGCTGGGTCCGGCCATGCAAAAACAGTTGCCCTATTTCGTCCGCGGCGGCATGAGGGTGGCCCGCCACCACAAGGGCTATAGCTATCTGACCCAACAAACCGTCGCGCTGTGGGGCCATCTCATGCAGGGACCGAGC
>JAYYUU010000009.1:0-5159 GCA_036343835.1 Candidatus Latescibacterota bacterium
GTCGAATACGACTTCACCTGCTCGATCTGCGGCGGGCAAAACGCGGCCTGCTCGATCTGCAAGGGGACCGGTTGGGTCGAAATTGCCGGCGCCGGCATGGTCGATCCGGCGGTGTTCGAGGCGGTGGGCTACGACCCGGAGGAGTTCACCGGCTTCGCCTTCGGCATGGGCCTTGAACGGATCGCCATGATCCGCTACGGCATCGACGATATCCGGCTTTTCCTCGAAAACGACTTGCGATTTACCCGGCAATTCTGAGGCGGTTGGTTCCGCCCCTTCGCCTATTATCAAGGCCTTATGAAAATCACCTATAACTGGCTCAAAGACTACGTCGACTTCGCCTGGGACTGGCCCGAACTGGTCGAGCGGATGACCATGGCGGGTTTGGAATTCGAGGGCGTCGAAGATCTCGGCGAGCGCTACGAGGGCATTGTCGTCGGCCGCGTCAACGCCTGCCGCCCCCACGAAAACGCCGATCGCCTGACCGTCTGCGAGGTCGACGTGGGGACGGAGGTCAACACCATCGTCTGCGGGGCGCCCAATGTCGCGGCGGAGCAGACCGTAGCCGTCGCCCTCCCCGGCAGCACATTGCCCAGTGGCATGAAAATCAAAAAGGCCAAAATTCGCGGCGTCGAGTCGCGGGGCATGATCTGCGCCGAAGACGAGCTGGGGCTCGGCGACGGCCACGACGGCATCATGGTACTCGCAGACGACCTCGCAGTCGGCACGCCCTTCGCAGCGGCGGTCGGGCTCGACGATGTGGTCGTCGACTTCGAAGTCACCCCCAACCGCCCCGACTGCCTCAGCCTCTTCGGCATCGCGCGCGAGGTCCATACCCTCACCGGCAACCCCCTGCGTCTGCCCCAATTCGCGCTGCCCGAAAGCGGCACCGCCACGGCGGAGGACGTGCAAATCTCCATCGAGGCCCCCGACGACTGCCCGCGTTATGTCGGCCGCATCGTGCGCGGGGTGCAGGTCGGCCCCTCGCCCCAGTGGCTCCAGCGCCGGCTCCAGGCCGTGGGCCAGCGCCCGATCAACAATATCGTCGACATCACCAATTACGTGCTGCTCGAACTGGGCCATCCCCTGCACGCCTTCGATCTCGACAAGCTCGCAGAGCGGCGCATCGTCGTCCGCCGGGCGCGCGCCGACGAGACGTTGGCAACCCTCGATGGCACCGTGCGCCAGCTCGACGAGGAGATGCTGGTCATCGCCGACGGGCTACAGCCGGTGGCTCTGGCCGGAGTGATGGGCGGAGCCAATTCCGAAGTATCGGCAGCAACCGCCGATATTTTCCTCGAAAGCGCCTATTTCGCACCATCGCGGGTGCGGTTGGCCCGCGCGCGGCTCGGGCTTTTCACCGAGGCGGCGCTGCGCTTCGAACGCGGTGCCGACTGGGACGCGCCCGTCCGGTCCATCGATCGCGCTGCCGCACTAATTGCGGAAATCGCCGGCGGCACCATCGCCCCGACACCCCTCGACGTCCATCCGCGCCCCGGCCAACGCCGGGAAATCGCGCTGCGCATCGAACGCGCCAACCAGCTCCTGGCCACCGACCTCGACCAAACCGCCATCACTCAGACCCTCGAACGCCTGGGTTGTGACGTCGCCCCGGGAAGCCCGCTGCAAGTGACGGCTCCGAGCTTCCGTCCCGATCTTGCGCGCGAGGCCGACCTCATCGAGGAAATCGGCCGCATCTACGGCTTCAACCGCATCGCCGGCAGCCAGGATGCCTCGGGCCCCTGGATCACCCACCACGACCCCCAGCTGACCTTCAGACAGGTCGCCCGGCAACAGCTCCTGGGGTTGGGCTTGGACGAGGTCGTCAGCAATACCATCGTCGAAACCCACTGGCTCGAACTGGCTGGCAGCGCCAAAGAGGCCGCCCGGCTGGCCAACCCGCCGACCGAAGCCCAAAACGCACTGCGCACGACCCTGGTGCCCAACCTCCTCGACGTGGCGCGCCGCAACTTCAACCAACGGGCTCCGGGCGTGGCCATCTTCGAGTTGGGCAAGTGCTTTGCCGCCGGCGCGGCGGGCGCGCTGCCAGACGAGGACTGGCGCCTCGCGGCCCTGTGGGCCGGCCGCGTCTCGGCGTCTCCCTGGCAGGCCGATGCCAGCGAGGCCGACTTCTTCGACCTCAAGGGTCTGCTCGAGACGCTGGTCGGGGCGTCAGACTTGCGCTGCGAGCGGGCCGACCACCCCGCTTGCCGCCCGGGGCACTCCGCCCGCGTCTTCCTCGGCGACGAGCCCCTCGGCTGGTTGGGCCAGGCCGCGGTCGACTTGTGCGCCGCATTTGATCTGGAGCGCCAAGTACATATCTTTGAGATAGCCTTTGACGCGCTGGCGCGGCATTGGCACGGGAGGAAACGCGCGTTTTCCGCCTTGCCCAAGTTTCCGCCGATCGAACGCGATCTAGCCATAATCGTCCGCGAGGACATCCCAACCGCCGAACTGGTCGCGGCCATGCGCGAGGGCGCCCCCCGCCTCGTCGAATCCATCGAGGTCTTCGATCTCTACCAGGGGGACCAGATAGAGCAGGGCCACAAGAGCCTGGCATTCGCCATCCGCCTGCGCGACCCCGAACGCACCTTGCAGGACGCCCAGGCGGACGCGGCGACCGCGGCGATGCTCAAAGGCCTCGCAGAGAATTTTGGCGCTCGTTTGCGCTGAACCCAACCAAGCAGGAGTATAATCGCAGCCAATGGATGTAAATCAGAATTTCGAACGCCTCGAACAGGAAGTCATCCGCCTCATGGAAGTGCTCGAGAAACTCCGCGACGAAAATGTCGAGTTGAAGGAGCGGGTCCAGAGCCTCGAGACGAACATCGGCATCGTCGGCGCCGAAAACGAAAGACTCAAGCAGATCGAATCCGCACACGCAGAGTCCAATCGCGGCAAAGAGGAGATCAAGGGACGCATCGAAAATATCCTCGGCCGCCTGGATGGACTGGATCTCTAGCAGAGCGCTTCAGGAGTTGCCCCTATGTCGTCTAATACGGTAGCCAATATCTTCGGCAAAAACTACACCCTGGTCGTCGACCAGGATCACCCCGCCGATCTCGTGCAGCAAATCGCCCAGTTGGTGGACGAACGCATGCACCAGGTCAAAGGCGAACTCCGCGCCGGTTCCCCCCTCCAGGTGGCCATCTTGGCCAACCTGAACCTGGTGGAGGAACTGCTATCCTTGCAAGAGGATTACGCTTCTACTGAATCCGATATCGCCCAGCGAACTTCCCGGCTCACCGCCGCGCTCGGCCGCCTTTTCGCCGAGGTGGAAGCCACCGATTCCGCTAGCTGATAGTAGTATCTGGAGCCGGGCCGATCCCGCGCTCTGACCCGAATTATCTAGCCTACCCCGACGCCACAGGCGTCGGCGACCAACGAGAAAGAAGATCCCTGTGTTTGACGATCTATTCCTAATCGGTCTCGCCTTTGCCTTTTTCGCCGGTGGCTGTCTCCTCGGCTGGCTGGTGAGCGACTGGGTGCGGCGCGGCAAACTGCGCGGTACCCAATCCAGCGCCCGGCAGATGATCGCCAGCGCCCAGCAAGAAGCCGAAGACCTCAAAAAAACCGCCCTGCTCGAAGCCCGGGACGAATGGCGGCGCGAGCTCGGTCCCCTGGAAAAAGAACAGGAATCGCAAAAGCGCGCGCTGCGCAACCTCGAAGCCAAACTGCTCGGGCGCGAACAGCAACTCGACCGCAAGGTGGACGTGCTCGAGAGCAAGGAGCGCAGTCAAGTCAAGAACGAGCGGGATCTCGAGGACCGCGAGGCGGCGATAGGATCAGCCGAGACCCAGGCGCAGGACATGATCCGCCAACAGAGCCAGCGCTTAGAGGAGTTGGCCGACATCAGCCAGCAGGAGGCCCGGCGCATGCTCATCGACCAGCTCGAGCAAAGCGCCCGCCAGTTCGCCGCCCGCAAGGTCCGCGAGATCAAGGACACCGCCCTCGCCACGGCCAACCTCGAGGCCAAGGAGATCATTACCCGCGCCATCCAGCGCTTCGCCGGCGAGTTGGCCATCGAGAGCACGATTTCGGTGATCTCCATCCCCTCCGACGATATGAAGGGGCGCATCATCGGCCGCGACGGGCGCAATATCCGCTCCTTCGAGATGATCACCGGCGTCGAGGTCATCGTCGACGACACCCCCGGCATGGTCATGCTCTCGGGTTTCGATTCGCTGCGCCGCGAGGTGGCCAAGAACACCCTCGAAAAGCTCATTCTCGACGGCCGCATCCACCCCGGCCGCATCGAGGAAGTCTACGAGAAAGCCCGCGAGGACGTCGAGGAGATGATCCGCGAGTCGGGTTCCAAGGCCGCCTTCGACCTCGGCATCCACGACCTGGCCGAGCCGCTATTGGAAGTGCTGGGCAAACTCCGCTTCCGCACCAGCTACGGCCAGAATCTGCTGGCCCACAGCAAGGAAGTCGGCCTGTTGGCCGGGATGATGGCCGAGAGGCTCGACCTCGATGTGACCCTGGCCCGCCGCGCCGGCTTGCTCCACGATATCGGCAAGGCGCAGGACTTCGAGCTGGGCAGCGACCCGGTGCAAAATAGCGCCGCGCTGGCCCGCAAGTGCAACGAGAGCGCCGAGGTGGTGCAGGTGATCGAGACCCACTCCGAACACATCCCCTCGCGCTCGGCCATAGCGGTACTGGTCGAAGCCGCCAACGAGATATCCACGCATCGTCCTGGCGCCCGCAAGGAAAAGGTCGAGGAATACACCCGCCGCCTGCGCCAGATCGAGGAGATCGCCGCCGCCCATATCGGAGTGCGCCAGGCCTTCGCCCTGCAAAATGGCAAGGAGGTCCGGGTGCTGGTCGACAGCGAGCTGGTAGACGACACCTACGCCGACCAACTCGCCGATGAGATCACCGCCAAGATCGAGCAGGAGCTCGAATACCCCGGACAACTGCGTATCTGC
Organism: Candidatus Latescibacterota bacterium; assembly: GCA_036343835.1. Taxonomy (GTDB): domain Bacteria; phylum Latescibacterota; class UBA2968; order UBA8231; family UBA8231. The sequence goes on from JAYYUU010000009.1 coordinate 4,929, forward strand.
CTCGTCCGCGAGGTGCGCGCGGTAAACTACGCGCGGTGAACGACGCCATGGGCTTTCACCTCGACGGTGTGGCCACCGCCGTCGTCGGCACCCACACCCAGGTGCAGACCGCCGCCGAACGCATCCTGCCCGGGGCCACCGCCTATCCCACCGACGCCGATATGACCGGCACCCGCCCCGCCATAGCCACCCAGCGCTTCCTCAGCCAAATAGCCATACTCGCTTCAAACC
>JAYYUU010000010.1:0-7095 GCA_036343835.1 Candidatus Latescibacterota bacterium
GGCCTTGCTCTATGGTGCGGTGGGTAGTACGGGGCTGCAGGCGCTGGTCGAGTCGCTCTCGTCTTCGGCGGCTGATTCCCTGCTAGTCGCGCCCCGCGTGGTATTGCTCTTGGCCGGCTTGCTCCTCAAGGCGGGGGCGGCGCCCTTACACGCCTGGTCTCCCGATGTGCGCGAGGGCTGCCCGCTGCCCGTTTCGGCCTTTGTCGCGATCGCGGTGCCCGCCTCCGCCCTGGCTGCGCTAGGTCGGGTCTTGCTCTTCGGTCTAGCCCCGGTTGGAGATTTGTGGATGCCGATAGTAGAGGCGGCGGCGGTATTGAGTATGGTCGGCGGGAGTTTGCTGGCTGTGAATCAGCGCAATATCAGACGCCTGCTCGCCTATCTTGGCGTGGCGCAGGTGGGTTGCGCTCTAGTGGGTTTGCTCGCGGTCAACGAAGCGGGTTTGGTCGCTCTGCTTTTTTGGTGGGTGGGGCTGGCCCTGGCTTTGGCCGGTTGCTATGCGGTATTGGCCATTTGTGGTCCCGAGTCGCCCAGTCTGCGGGATTATTGGGGTTTGGGGCGGCGGCAGCCGCTGATAGCGCTGAGCCTGGCGCTCTTTCTTGCATCATTGGCCGGATTGCCCCCCACGGCGGGTTTTGCAGGGCGGTTCTACTTGCTCACCGCCGCGCTGGAAGCGGGTCATGTCGGGTTGGCGCTGGTGGTGGCGGGGTGTTTTCCGCTAGTGCTCTACGCCTGTATGAGGGTGATCATCGGCGCATTTATACGACCGCCGGGTGACGATCCTCTGCCGGTGTGCTTGGGTGCGGAGTCGTTGGTCGTGTTGCTGCTATCGGTGTTGGGGACCCTGGGGTTGGGGCTTATGCCCTCGGTTTTGTTGCGGGCGGCAAGGGAAACCGTGGTCGCGGTGTTATAGCTATGGGATCAGAATCCAAGGACCAGAAAAAGAAGGCACCAGCCTATGCCGAGATCGGACCCTATGCCAGCTTGGGGATCCAGTTCGCGGTGACGATTCTACTCTTTCTGGCGGGGGGCTGGTGGTTGGATGGCCAGTTGGCGACTACGCCGCTCTTTCTGTTGTTGGGCACCCTGTTCGGCGCGGTGGCCGGATTTTATAAACTCTACCGGACGCTGGTGGATCTCGAGGAGAAGCGCAAGCGGGAGGAATCGCAGTGAAGTGGGAAGGCGTTATCGCCGGGCTGGCCGTTGCCGGGTTCAACGGCGCGCTGGCCCTGGCGGCGGTCCGCTGGGGTTTGGCCAAGGGGATGCAGGTCTTTTTGACGGTCTTTATCGGCGGTATGGCGTTGCGCTTGTTGCTGGTGGCGGTGCTCTCGGTGCTGGTGCTCAAGTTGACCTCGGTACACGTGGCGAGTTATACCGTATCGCTCGTGGCCACCTATCTGTTATTCTTGTTGCTCGAAATCCTCTATGTTCTCAAAAAAAACAAAGCCGAAAAAACGGCGTTTTCAAAGCCCGACGAGATGCCCGACGAGGTGGTATAAGGCCACGGAACCCATGCGGAGTCCATAAAGGATTGACAGAATTTTACGGGCTGTTTAGTTTATTTCTGGCTACGCGGTTCAGCCTCTCATCAATCGCAAATGCACCGTTTTTCAGATCATTTTTACAAGGCAGTACATGGCTGGCGATACGCATGCGGCTGAAGCCGCAAATAACCAACTGGACATAGTAGGCCATATTCTAGACAAAAAATATCTAGAATTGCCTTTTGTCGATTCCCACCACCTTCTCGCCGGCACCGTAAATCTTCCCAGTTTCGAACTCTTCGGCATCGACATGTCGATCACCCGCCACGTGGTGATGATGTGGGTGGCCAGTCTGCTGATGGTGGTCTTGTTGCTCAGGGCCTTCCGCCGGCCGCGCGAGGTGCCTTCGGGTCTGGCCAATTTCTTCGAGCTCATCGTCGTCTTCCTGCGCGACGAGATCGTGTTGCCCATCATCGGCGAGGATGGCAAGAAGTATCTACCCTTTCTGCTGACGATCTTCTTTTTTATTTTGTTTTGCAACCTCCTGGGGTTGGTGCCCTATAGCGCCACGGCCACGGGCAATATCAACGTGACGGCCGCCCTGGCCCTGTGTACCTTCCTGGTCATGCTCGGGGCTGGCATCGCCAACAACGGCCTTTTCGGCTATGTCAAAAGCTTGATTCCCTCGGGTGTGCCCCCAGCGCTCTTAGTGATTCTCATCCCCGTGGAAATCATCAGCTTATTCGTCAAGCCCTTTGCTCTCTGCATCCGCCTCTTCGCCAATATGATCGGTGGCCACGTGGCGATCCTGGTGTTTCTGGGCTTGATCATCATCTTGGAAAATGTGTGGGTAGCCATCGGGGCCGTGCCCTTCGCGGTGGCGATCTATATGCTCGAGATTTTCGTCGGTTTTATCCAGGCTTTCGTTTTTACCCTGTTGTCGGCGGTGTTCATTAGCATGGCTGCTCATCCCGACCACTAGCAGGGCATTCACAACGGTTTATTGAGAGGAGTACAAGAGTATGGAAACGCAATGGGCTTCTATGGGTGCTTATTTGGGCGCTGGCATCGGCGCGGGTCTGTGCGCCATCGGCGCCGGTATCGGCATTGGCAAACTGGCTGGCTCGGCGATGGAAGGCATTGCCCGTCAGCCCGAGGCTATGGGCGATATCCGCACCAACATGATCCTGACCGCCGCTCTGATTGAAGGCGTGGCGCTAATCGGCGAGGTCGTGGCCTTGCTGTTGGTTCTGACTAAGTAGGCGGTTCATCCGTTTTAGCAGATAGGGTCTATGAAAGCATCACTACTCGATCCCCATTTGGGGACCATAATCTGGACGCTGATAACCTTCGTCCTGGTGCTACTCGTCCTCAAGAAGTGGGCCTGGCCGCCGATTCTGGCGGCGCTCGATGAGCGCGAGCAAAGCATCCGCGATGCGATCGAAGGTGCCGCGCAAGCCCGTCAGGAGGCCGAGGCCGTCCTCAACGAGCATCGGGCCAAGCTCGAAGCAGCCGAGGACGAGGCGCGGCAGATCGTCGCCGAGGCCCGCGAGGCGGGCGAGAAAGTGCGGCAGGATATCGTCGCGCAGGCCAGAGCAGAGTCACAGCGGACCATCGACCAGGTGCGGACCAGTATCGAGGGCGAGAAGCGTGCCGCCATTACCCAGTTGCGCCGCGAGATGGCCGATCTGGCCGTCCAGGCCGCCGGCGCGCTGATCGACGCCAATCTGGACGACGAGAAGAATCGCGGCCTGGTCGACGACTTGATCTCCAGAATTCCCGAATCCAATTGAGCGCGTCCCGCAGGCACCCAATTTGCGGGCCTGCCCACTGCGCGTAAGAGAAGGACTATGAACGCACCCGAGGTAGTGCGCCGCTATGCGGTCACGCTGCTCGAGGCCGCCGACGAGACGGGCGTGGCCGAGGCGGTACAGCGCGATGTCGAGGGCTTGGTCGAGACTCTGCGCCAATCTGAGGAGTTGACCGAATTCCTGGCCAACCCCCTAGTTGGCGCCCAGGTTCAGGCGAGTGCCCTCAAGCAGCTCTTCAACGGCAAAGTCGAGGGCTTAACCCTGAATTTTCTCCAGTTGATGGGGGCCAGGGGCCGCGCTGCCATTATCGCAGCGGCGCTCGAGGGCTTCCTCGAAGAGGTCGCCGAGCGTGCAGGCGTGGTCAGTGCCGAGGTGCGTTCGGCCGTGGAGTTGAGCCCGCAGCAGCAAGAGCGTCTAAGAGAGCGTCTTGAGCAATACACCGGCAGAAAGGTGCTGCTGGAGACCCAGGTCGACGCTGGGGTGCGGGGTGGCGTGGTCGCCCGCGTCGGCGATACGGTATTCGACGGCAGCGTCAATACCCACCTGGAACGCCTGCGCCAGCGCCTGGCCGGCTAAGAGAGAGAAAGTTTTAAGAGAGAGGATACTATGGCCACCGAATTGATGGTCCAGCCCGATGAGATTTCCCAGATTCTCAAACAACAACTGCTGGGCTTTGAAAAAGAAATAGATATCTACGAGACCGGCACCGTGCTCTATGTCGGCGACGGCATCGCCCGCGTCCACGGTCTGGGCAATGTGCGGGCCACCGAGTTGGTGGAATTCCCCCACGGGATCATGGGCATGGCCCTCAACCTCGAAGAGGACAATGTCGGTTGCGTGCTCTTTGGCGAGGACACCCTGATCAACGAGGGCGACCAGGTCAAGCGCACCGGTCGCATCGTCGAGGTCCCGGTGGGCGAGGCGCTGTTGGGCCGGGTGGTCAACCCTCTGGGGATGCCGATCGACGGCAAGGGCGATATCGAGGCTTCCGAGAGCTTGCCGGTCGAGCGCAAGGCTCCGGGTGTCATCGACCGCCAGCCGGTCAAAGAGGCGCTGCAAACTGGCATCAAGGTCATCGACTCCACCGTGCCGATCGGCCGCGGTCAGCGCGAGCTGATCATCGGCGACCGCCAGACCGGTAAGACCGCCATCGCCATCGACGCCATCATCAACCAGAAGGACCAGGACGTCAAGTGCATCTACGTGGCCATCGGCCAGAAGGCTTCGACGGTGGCCAAGGTGATCGCCGAGCTGGAGGCCAATGGCGCGATGGACTACACCATCGTGGTCTCGTCCACGGCCTCCGACCCGGCGCCATTGCAGTTTATCGCGCCCTATGCCGGGGCTTCGATGGGCGAGTTTTTCCGCGACCGGGGCGAGCACGCGCTGATTATCTACGACGACCTGACCAAACAGGCCTGGGCCTATCGCGAGATGTCGTTGGTTTTGCGCCGCCCGCCGGGTCGCGAGGCCTATCCGGGCGACGTGTTCTATCTGCATTCGCGGCTGTTGGAGCGCGCCGCCAAGATGAGCGACGACAAGGGCGCGGGGTCGCTGACGGCGCTACCGATAATAGAAATTCTCGAAGGCGATGTCTCGACCTTCGTGCCGACCAATGTCATCTCGATCACCGACGGCCAGATCCTGCTCAAACCCGAGCTGTTTTATTCGGGCAATCGCCCGGCGATGGATGTGGGTGCTTCGGTGTCGCGCGTGGGCTCCGACGCCCAGACTAAGGCGATGAAGGCGGTGGCCAAGACGATTAAAGCCGATATTTCGCGCTACAACGAAGTCAAGGCCTTTGCTCAGTTCGGCACTTCGGATCTCGACCAGACCACCCGCAACTTGCTCAACCGCGGCGAGAAGCTGATGGAGATTCTCAAGCAAGCCCAGTACCAGCCCCAGTCGCTCGAGGAGCTGACGGTGTCGCTGTCGACCATCGACCACGTGCTCGATCTGCCAACGGCTGATCTGGGTCGCTTTGAGCAAGAGCTGCTCACCTATCTGCGCGATCGCCAGCCCGAGTTGATGCAGACGATCAAAGACAGCAGCGAGCTCAGCGACGACAACGAGGACAAGCTCGCCGCGGCCATCGAAGAGTTCAAGGGCAGCTTCCGCCCTTCGGCAGGATAGGAGATTAGTCGGTGGCGACCCTTCGCGAACTCAGAACGCGCGTTTCCAGCATTACCAATATCCAGCGCGTCACCAATGCCATGCAGATGGTGGCGGCGGCCAAGATGCGCCGCGCCCAGGATGCGATTCAGGCCGCCCGGCCCTATGCCCAGCAGCTGGATCGGGTGCTCAGGGAATTGCACCAGAGCGTCGACACCGATGAGCAGCCGTTATTCAAGGAGCGGCCGGCGCAGCGGGTCGCGCTGGTGGTGGTGACCTCCGATCGGGGTCTGTGCGGTGCCTTCAATTCCGGGCTCTGCCGCCGGGTCCAGGCCGAGTTGGGCGAATACGCCGAAGCCGAGGTCGAGTTGGTCACCGTCGGCCGCAAGGGCCGGGATTACTTTGGCAACCGCGGCTTCGCGATCACTCGCCACCACGCCGATGTGTTCGCTCAGCTCGAATTTACCCGCGCTGTAGATATCGCCCAGGATATGACGCAGAGTTTTATCGCCGGCGCGACGGACCGGGTATTGCTCTGCTTTAGCGAATTTGCCTCCGTGGCCTCTCAGGTGCCCGTCGTGCACCAACTCTTGCCCATCGCACCCGAGCAGCGCGCCGACGAGGGCGGCGCGGCCGACTACGCCTTCGAGCCGTCGCCCGAGGCGCTATTGGCGACCCTGGTGCCGCGCCAGGTCAACTTTCAGGTCTGGCGGGCCTTGTTGGAATCGAATGCCGGTTTTTTTGCGGCGCAAATGACGGCGATGGACAACGCCACCAAGAACGCCGGCGACATGGTCGAAGAGCTGACCCGCGAGATGAATAAGGAACGCCAGGCTTCGATCACCCTTGAATTGATGGATATCATCGGCGGCGCCGAGGCCGTGGCCTAATAGCGCTGTTTACTACGCGAGGTAGGAAATGAAAGAAGGAAAGGTCAAAGAGATCATCGGCGTCGTTATCGACGTGGATTTTGCCGGGCAGGAACTGCCGCCCATCTACAACGCCCTGGAAGTGGTCGAGGAAGACCGCCCGGGCGAGGAGCGTCTGGTCTTAGAAGTGCAGCAGCATCTGGGCGAGCATCTGGTCCGTTGCGTGGCGATGGACTCCACCGATGGTCTGACCCGGGGCGCTCGAGTGGTCGACAGCGGCACTCCGATTCAGGTCCCGGTGGGCGAGGCGGTCCTGGGGCGTCTCTTCAATGTCATCGGCGAGCCGATCGACGGCAAGGGGGCAATGGCGGCCGATGTCCCGCGGATGCCCCTGCACCGGGCCGCGCCGGACTTACAAGATCAGGTCACTTCCGACGATATGCTCGAGACGGGGATCAAGGTGATGGATCTGATCTGCCCCTTCGCCCGCGGTGGCAAGCTGGGGCTCTTCGGCGGCGCCGGGGTCGGCAAGACGGTGATCTTGAAAGAGTTGATCAACAATGTCGCCTCCAGCCACGGCGGCTTTTCGGTCTTTGCGGGGGTTGGCGAGCGCACTCGCGAGGGCAACGACTTACTCGAAGAGTTGATCGAGGCCAATGTCCTCGACAAAACGGCGATGGTCTTTGGCCAGATGAACGAGCCGCCGGGCGCTCGCCAGCGCATCGCCCTGACCGGGCTGACGATGGCCGAGCACTTTCGCGACGAGGCCGGTCAGGACGTGCTGCTCTTCATCGATAATATCTTCCGCTTTATCCTCGCCGG
>JAYYUU010000011.1:0-19367 GCA_036343835.1 Candidatus Latescibacterota bacterium
GACGATGTGGTGGTTTATCGTCTGGGGGAGTCGTCCCATCTGCTGGTGGTCAATGCCAGCAGGCTGGCGACCGATTGGCAATGGGTCAACAATCGCGCGGAGAGTTGGGCAGGGGTAGAGCTGGAAAACTCGAGTGCTGAAAAGGGCATGGTCGCCGTCCAGGGTCCAAGGGCTGAAGCAATCGTCTCCGGGTTGGCTGGGGTGGATGTAGCCGCGTTGGGATATTATCGTTGCCGGTGGATCGAGATAGCGGGTATCGAAGTGCTATTGAGCCGCAATGGGTATACCGGGGAAGACGGTTTTGAGATTATGTGCGCGGCAGATCGAATCGCCGCCCTGTGGGAGATATTGTATGCGGCAGGGGCAAAACCCTGTGGGTTGGGTGCGCGCGATATCCTGCGTTTGGAGATGGGTTTTTGCCTCTACGGCCACGAGTTGGACGAGGATACCACTCCGCTTGAGGCCGGGTTGGGATGGACGTTGAATCTCGAGAAAGAAACGGAATTTGTTGGGGCCGCGAAATTGGGCCAATTGCGCAAGGTGGGGGGGTATCGCCGCTTGCGAGGTTTCAGGATGTTGGAAAAGGGTATCCCGCGATCTGACTACCCCATTGTAGACCAGCGGGGGGCGCCCATCGGTCGGGTGACGAGTGGTACCCAATCGCCCATCCTCAACCGGGGGATCGGGTTGGGTTATTTGGCTCGGGGTGCGCAGCAGGTCGGTGGCCAGATTTATATCGAGATGCGGGGCAAGAAGCTCCAGGCCGAGGTGGTGGAATTGCCCTTTGTCCAGGCCGGGGTAAAAAGGGTTGACTAGGGAGGGTCTCCATGCGAGATAAATATGCTGATGACCATTCATTTTTTCGTCGCCACAACGGACCGACGGCAAGCGAAACCGCCGCGATGCTCGAGGTCGTCGAAGCCGAGACGTTGGACCAATTCATCGCGGAGACGGTGCCGACGGCGATTCGGTTGCAAGGTGAATTGGGCCTTGAGGACGCTTTGGGGGAATACGAGATGCTGGCCCGCTTGCGGGAATTGGCCGGTGAAAATCAGATCTACCGCAGTTGTATCGGGATGGGATATTCGGGGTGTATAACTCCGCCGGTGATTCAGCGCAATATTTTGGAAAACCCGGGTTGGTATACCCAATATACGCCCTATCAGTCCGAAATTGCCCAGGGGCGGCTCGAAGCGCTGCTAAATTTTCAGACCGCGGTTGGGGATTTGACGGGTTTCGAGTTGACCAATGCCTCCCTATTGGATGAAGCCACGGCGGCAGCAGAGGCCATCTCCATGCTGAAGGCGGCGCAAAAGAAGAATCGCGGCAAGCGCATTTTTGTCTCAGATGCTTGTCATCCGCAGACCCTGGCCGTGGTAGAGGTCCGCGCCGAAGCCAGGGGGTGGGAAGTCGAGGTGGGGGACCATCGGGAATGCGATCTTGCGTCGGGGACTTTCGCGGCCTTGCTCCAGTATCCGGCAAGCGACGGGGCACTGTGGGACTACGCGGATTTTTGCGAGCGGGCCCATGCCAACCAGACTCTGGTATGCGTCGCGGCCGATTTGCTCGCCCTGTGTTTGCTGCGGCCACCAGGCGAATTTGGCGCCGATGTCGCCGTGGGGAGTACGCAGCGCTTCGGGATGCCGATGGGCTATGGCGGCCCTCACGCGGCGTTTTTGGCCACCAGAGCCGAATATCGCCGGCAAGTCCCGGGGCGGATTATCGGTGTCAGCGAGGATGCCCGGGGCAAACCCGCCCTGCGGATGGCCCTGCAAACGAGGGAACAACACATCAAGAGGGAACGGGCTACGAGTAATATTTGCACCGCCCAGGTGCTGCCGGCGGTGGTGGCGAGTATGTATGCGGTATATCACGGACCCGATGGTTTGCGCCATATCGCCGAGGGGGTGCACCGCCGGGCGCAGCAGCTGGCGCTGGGGGCTGAGGACCTGGGTTATGGTATCGTGCACGAGCAGTATTTCGATACCTTGAGAATCGCAGTCGGTCCCGATCGGGATAAGTGTTTTGAGCGCGCGCAGGTGATGGGGATCAATCTGCGCCGTTTAGGGGATGGGGATTTGGGGATCGCCCTCGACGAAACGACCACCAGCGCCGATGTGCAAAAAATCCTTGCCGCCTTGGGCGACGGGCAAATGCCATCGGAGCGGCATACCGCTACAAAGGGAGCTTGGGACCGGCTCCACAACCGCGAATCGGCTTTTATGGATCATCCGGTCTTTTCATCATATCAATCGGAAACCGAACTCTTGCGCTATATGCACCGCCTCGAATCCAAGGACCTGTCTCTGGTTCACTCGATGATTCCGCTGGGCTCGTGTACCATGAAGCTCAACGCCACGGCGGAAATGATGCCGATTACCTGGTCCGAATTCGCCGATTTGCATCCCTTCGCTCCGGTGGACCAAGCAGGGGGATATGCGGTTATTTTTGCCGAGTTAACAGCTATGTTGGGCGAAATAACGGGTTTTAAAGAGATTTCGCTGCAACCCAACGCCGGTTCGCAAGGGGAATTCGCCGGTTTGCTCGTGGTGCGAAAATATCACCGTAGCCGGGGTGAGGAACAACGCAATATCTGCCTGATTCCCGCCTCGGCCCACGGGACCAATCCCGCCAGCGCGGTATTGGCGGGATTGGAGGTCGTCGTCGTCGCCTGTGACGAACAGGGAAGTATCGACGTGGCCGATTTACAAGCCAAACTAGCCGAGTACGCAGAGCGACTGGCGGTCCTGATGGTGACCTACCCATCGACCCATGGGGTATTCGAAGAAGAAATAATCCAGATTTGCGAGGTGGTCCACCAGGCGGGTGGTCAGGTCTATATGGACGGAGCCAATATGAACGCCCTGGTGGGTTTGTGTCGACCGGCGGATATCGGCGTCGACGTATGTCATCTAAACTTGCACAAGACCTTCTGTATCCCCCATGGCGGGGGTGGGCCGGGGATGGGGCCGATCGGCGTGGCGGAACATCTGGTGGATTTGCTGCCCTCGCACCCGTTGGTGCAGATGGGCGGGACAGACTCGATTGGTCCCATCGCCGCTGCGCCGTGGAGCAGTGCCTCAATTTTATTGATCTCCTGGGCGTATTTGCGGCTGATGGGGGGAGGGGGAATAACCGCAGCGACCAAAGTGGCCATCCTCAACGCCAACTATATCAGCCGGCGTCTCGATGCGCATTATCCCGTATTGTACCAAGGGGCTGGTGGGCGGGTCGCCCACGAGTGCATCCTGGATTTGCGCTGGGCTCGGGAGCGTGCCGGCATCGTGGTGGAAGATGTGGCCAAGCGGCTGATGGACTATGGCTATCACGCCCCGACGGTTTCCTTCCCCGTCGCCGGCACGCTGATGGTCGAACCCACCGAGAGCGAATCCAAAGCAGAATTGGACCGATTTTGTGCGGCGATGATTTCCATTCGCGACGAAATCGGACAAATAGAAGCCGGGGAGTTGGCCCGCGATGACAATCCGCTGGTTCACGCTCCGCATACGATGGACGTCGTGCTGGCGGAGGACTGGAATAGGCCTTATTCTAGGGAGATGGCAGCCCTGCCGGCTCCATGGGTACTGGAGAGCAAGTTTTGGCCTGTGGTCGGTCGCCTGGACAATGCGCGGGGGGATCGAAATCTGGTGTGTCGTTGTCCACCCGTTGAGGCCTATTCGCAAGAGGAATAAAAATGGCCAAAAAGCGCGCGTTGGTAACCGGAATCACCGGTCAGGACGGCTCGTATCTGGCGGAGTTTCTGCTGGATAAAGACTACGAGGTCTTTGGTCTGATACGCCGCAGCAGTACGGTAAGTTTCGAACGGATCAGCCATCTGCAAGACAAGATGGAACTGGTCTCTGGAGACTTGTTGGATCAAAATTCGTTGATCTCAGCCTTAGATGCGGCCAAGCCCCACGAGGTCTACAATCTCGGCGCCCAGTCCTTTGTGCCGGCATCCTGGGAGCAGCCGATGCTCACCGGCGAGATCACGGGTTTGGGGGTCACCAGAATATTGGAAGCCATCCGCACCTATGACGAGAAAATTCGCTTCTACCAGGCGAGCACCAGCGAGCTCTTCGGCAAGGCGCAGGAGACCCCCCAGAGCGAAACCACCCCCTTTTACCCCAGGTCGCCCTATGGCGTGTCCAAGCTCTACGCGCATTGGATCACGATTAACTACCGCGAGAGCTACGATATGTTCGCCTGTGCCGGGATTCTCTTCAACCACGAGTCCCCGCGCCGCGGCCTGGAGTTCGTCACCCGCAAAATCACCCATGGCGTCGCCCGTATCAAGCACGGGATAGACCAGGAGTTGCGCCTGGGCAATCTCGAAGCCCGCCGCGACTGGGGCTTTGCGGGTGATTATGTCCGCGCGATGTGGCTGATGCTGCAGCAGGATGAACCCGATGACTATGTCATCGCCACCGGCAATACGCGGACCATCCGCGAGTTTTGTCAGGTCGCCTTCGCCCATGCGGATCTGGACTGGGAAAAATACGTCGTCGTCGACGAGCGCTTTTTCCGCCCCGCCGAAGTCAATATCTTGTTGGGCGATCCGGCCAAGGCTCGAGATAAGCTGGGTTGGGAACTGGAAACCAGTTTCGAGGAAATGGTCCGCTTGATGGTCGACAGGGATCTGGAGTTGGTGACCAAGCAGGGTGAATAGACTTAGCGGTCTGACCCTGTGGTTGGTCATCCTGGGGTGTTTAGTCAATTGCAACAACGATGGGGAACACCCACCTCACGACGCTGAAACGCTGCGTCAGACGCTGGCCGTTCCCCATTTTCGCAATCCGCTCGAATCATCCATCCAAAAGCAGTGGACCCAGCGCGATCTAGTTTTGGAGCAGGTGCGCTTCCAGGGCCGCTACGGCGACTGGATACCCGCGCTGGTTGCGTATTCCAAGCTGGCGCATTTCAGACCACTTCCCGTGGTGCTCTGCATGCCCGGTAGTCCCAATGTCAAAGAAGACTTGCTGCAACCGATGGATCTTTTGCCGCGCTGGGCCGATCGCGGTTTTTTCGTGGTGAGTATCGACAGACCCTATCACGGCGAAAGGGATGGCGATTTGAATCAGGCCCTCACCACCAAGGGGATCGTCAAGGTCTGGGGTGAGTATGTCTACGACCTGATGCGGACAGTAGACTATATCGAATCGCGTCCGGAGGCCGATGCGGAGCGGATCGGCATGTTGGGTTTGTCGATGGGGGGGATGGAGGCGCTATTGCTCGGAGCCCTCGATGACCGGATCGACGCCGTAGTGTCCATCGCTGGCCATCTGGCCTGGGAAGAGATTTTCGCCGCTGGAGCTTGGAAGACCATCTTTCGGGGGTTGGGACTGCGTCGCCGCTTGGTGCGACTGGGTGCGGATGGCCGCGATGCCTGGGCGGCGTTTAGGCGTGAATTTCCGGGGCTGGATATCGTCGATGCGGCAAAGGTCGCCCCGCTGCTGGCGAGCAAACCCCTGTTGTTGGTCATTGGCGAGGAGGATCCCTATATACCCACCGCCGCCGCCCGGAAGACTTTTCGGGCGGCAGTCGGATCCTATGCGGCACAAGGGGCTAAAGATCGCCTCGAGTTGTGGGAGGTCGCCGGTGCTGGCCACAGTTTTACCAAGGCGATGCAGCAAAGGGCGCTGGACTGGTTCGTCCGGTGGCTGTGAGGGGTCATTCTGGGTCGGAGCGGTGGCGGCGGCTGAATTTGCGGATCTGTCCGCAAATCGTCTGTATCGCCCGTACGTCGCGGATTTCCATGTCGACTTTGTTGAAGAAGCGGCGCAATACCCTGCTAAAGTGGTCCGGATCGTCGTTATAAGGGGTGAATTCGATGTCGTTGAGGGCGTGCTGGATATTGGCATACATCTGCTCGCGTTCTGCGGCGGTAGCCGGGTGTATGTCCGGTGCGGGTGGTGTTTCGCCCACGGCGGCATAGAGCTCATAGGTCAACAGTAAGACGGCGTGGGAGAGGTTTAGGGAGGGGTATGACACGGCGGTAGGGAAGCGCAGCAGCTGGTGGCAGAGCATGAGTTCGTCATGCCAGAGGCCGTCTTTTTCGCGCCCAAAGACCAGGGCCACCCGGCGGTGGTGTATTTGGGTGGCCAATTGGGATATGATGAGTTGGGGCGAGGTAATAACATCGCGAAAGCGGCCTACTCTATGGGTCGTTCCGACCACGACGTGGCAATCCGCTACGGCGCTCGCGAGGTCGGGATAGACCCGGCAAGTGTCGAGAATATTGCCGGATCCATGCGCAAATTTGCGCGCTTCGGGTGTATCCCACTCTCCAGGATTGACTAGGGCTAGCTGGTGTATGCCGGTCGTTTTTAGCACGCGGGCGGTGGCACCGATATTACCCGGCGTGCCAGGTTCGACCAGTATTATGCGCACATTGTCTAATGGGTTCATAGGGGAGCAATAAGCCGAGTTGGTCTGATGAAGGGCATATGGGGGATTTGTTTCAAATAAAGTTAAGGCTTTGCCAAAAGGAAAACAGGCGAATGTGCTGCAGTGGGGCAAATCGCAGATGAAAAGTCTTTGTCGAATATTATTTTTTCTATAGCTCTTGTTTTCGCTTGCTCTTTCAAGACGACACTTGTACATTTTTCATATAAGCGGCGCCCGTTAATTGAGCGCCTCCCAATGCAGATTCAGAGGAGCCCCATTGATCCTCTAGTTTTCTCCGGCCGACGGCCAACTATCCACTTCGAAGAACGGGGGCGTTCTTCAGGGAGCCCATTTTTTACCCTACCTCTCTTCTCTCTCAAAATCACATTCATTTATTGAGCTGAAGCATCTGTGTGGGGATGCGCCCTTGGCGGGGTAGAGCTCAGCGCTAAGTAGGTAAAATGCGTCCAGTCGACCTCCAAGGCTGCGCGCGTATCTCTTTGGCGCAGACTCAGTTATCGTAATCTCTCCACATGTGCACTAGGCGAATTGTCTCTGCGGAGTGGGTTAATGCGACAGAGTTTATGGGGGCGTGTCTACGAAATCATCAGTCCCTATAAAATGCGAATGGTCGTCTCGATGGCGACATTGTTGGTGCTGACGGGACTGGGTTTATTGTCGCCGATCTTTGGAGCCAAACTAGTGGGTAAGGCCTTGCCGGAGGGAGATCGCGAGCTCTTTATCCAATGCATTATCACGCTCGCTGTAATTCACGTTGTCACCAGTCTGATCTCCTACGCCTATTCGTATCAAATGCGGATTCTGGGGGGGCGCGTGGTCTTCGACTTGCGCCGCAAGATGTACGACCATCTGCAGAAGCTATCTCTGGGTTATTACGAGTCGCGTAGCTCGGGTGAGATTATTTCGCGGATGATGAATGATGTCAATGCCGTGACCTCGCTATTGACCGGGACGGTGCTCAATACGCTGATCTCCTCCGTCAAGGCGCTGGCGCTGGTGGGGGTGCTGTACTACTACGATTTCCTGGTGGCCACCGTAGCTATCGCCGTGCTGCCCTTGCACTTTATCGGGTATTTCTTCTTCCGCGCTCGGATATCGCATCTATCTTGGATATCGTCTGAGAAAATGTCGCAGATTTACGGCAAGGTCAGCGAGGTGCTCGGGGCGATAAAAATGGTCAAGTCCCATTCGGGGGAGCGTCGCGAGAGTCGAGCGTTGATTGCACAGATGCGCGAGAGCTACGAGATCGACCTGCATTCGGGCAATTTATCCAAGATCTGGGGGCAGGCCACCGGCAATATCAGCTATGTGGGCCAAGTGTTGGTCATGCTGGTTTGCGGTTTTGCGGTTTTGGGCCAGGAGTTGGCTCTGGATGAATATATCCTGCTGATGAGCTATGTCGGGATGCTCTACGCTCCGATCTCCCAACTGGTTGGCGTGGTGCAACAGATTCTACCGGCCAAGGTGGGTATCCGCCGGGTTTTCGAAGTCCTGGATACAGCACCGGAGGTTATCGACCTGCCCGATGGGATCACCGGGCCGCTTCGCGGCGAGGTCGAGTTTAGGGATGTTTCCTTTGCCTATGCCCAGGGAGACCAGGTGCTGCGACAGGTCAGTTTTATCGCCCGTCCGGGTGAGGTGGTGGCCTTTGTCGGGCCGAGTGGATCCGGCAAGACGACGATCGCCAATCTAATCGCCCGTTTTTACGACCGATCCGAAGGGCAGATTCTCATCGACCATCGCGATATACAGGAATACCGCTTGCGAACCCTGCGCGACCAGACCAGCATGGTCTTGCAGGAAACCTATCTCTTTCGCGGTACGATCCTCGACAATATCCGCTACGGCAAGCCCGATGCGACCATGGAGGAGATTGAGGCTGCGGCCCGGCAGGCCAACGCGCATGAATTTATCTGCACGCTCCCCGATGGCTATCGGTCGATTCTCGGCTCGAATGGCACTCGGCTCTCCGGGGGGCAAAGGCAGCGGGTCGCCATCGCCCGAGCGCTGATTCGCGATCCGCGCATCCTCATTCTCGACGAGGCGACCTCGGCTCTGGATACGGTGTCGGAAGCCAAGGTGCAGGAGGCGCTACAGCACCTGATGAAAGACCGCACCACCTTTGTTATTGCCCACCGGCTGTCCACGATCAAAAATGCCGATAAGATCGTCGTGCTCGACGAGGGGCGCGTCGAGGAGATTGGCTCCCACGATATGCTTTTTGCCAAGGATGGGACCTACCGCGAACTATACGATCCCGATTGGGCGAAGCAGCGCGACAAACTCCGCGAAGAGCGCATACGGCGCCTGGCAGAGGTCGCCTAGGAGAATGCAGCTATGACGATCGACAAGCAAAATTCAAAACCCACCCTCTTCGATTTTACCGCCCACTGCGAACCCAGCGCTCATTTCAAATTCTCGCGCCGGGTCCGCAGGGATTTCGATGATCTGGCCGACGAGTACGCCGAATCGACCTGGATGCTTGGCTCGTTCGGTGGCAAGGCCCGCTTGCAGACCGATGTCCAGGGGATCGGAGTTGCCACGCGGATGGAGATCGGTCGATTGTCGCTGCGCCGCCGCCGCCGCAAGGGATTGCTCCAGAGTGCGTTTGAGCTCTTTCGCGAAGCGTGCGACAAGGGGTTGGGGTCGGGACCGGTAGAACGCATCTTGGTCCGCTTCCCCAACGCCAGCGACCGGCCCCAGGAACGAGAAGAGATTCGCCAGGCCTATTACGAGGCCTATGGTGAACAATGCGCCTTTCTCAGTCGCGAACAGGATTTGCTCGAGTTGGGGCATTGCACCCTCTACCAGAGTGTGGTGCAATACCTCCGCGAGGACGGCTTATATCACAGCGCCCATCGCGACGATATCGAACAGGTCCAGCGCCACCTGCACCAGGAAGTCGGCCGCTACGAAAATTACAAATTTTACGTCCGTCCCGAACCGGCAAATGGTGCACTACCCAAGCTGGTTTTCTGCTATACCGGCGTCAGCGCCGACCGGGGAGTAAAAACCTATCTGGAGGGCTATACGGAGGTGCGGCTGGAATTCGTCGCCCCCGCGCAATTCAGCCGCGATCGGGACCAATACGTGCGGTTAAAGGATTACGAGCGGGCCAGTCGCCGTTTTGGGGGGCTTTGGGTCTTGCAGAGTGACTTGGTGCGTTATATTTCCCCCCCACAAATCGGGATGCTCTACCTGTTTCTCAACGAGGATTTACAACCCGAGCTAGATTCGTACTTTAGTTGGGAACAGTTGCGTGTCCTGCAGGAGCAATCCAGGCACATCGATCCTTCGTTGCGCCATTCGCCGACCTTCCTTGAGGTGGTCCTTGAGGGGATGACTCGAGGTGGATTTCTCGAAGAGCGCGACGGGGCCTACAGATTATTCCCCGGTTTTGCCGACTTTCAGCACGTGTCGTTTTACGCACTGGGAGAGTACGGGAAAGCAAATCAATGAGATAGCGACTAACCCTATGCAGCCAGTTGGCGAATTCACCCGCATCCCACTCGCCGCCGACATCGATCTGCACCTGCACCGCATCGCGCTGTACAAAACTGTCAGGGTGGATATCTGCATTAGCGAGGAATTGCGTCCACAGCGCAACTCGCGTCTGGCCCTGATCAGCCGGCTCCTCGAGCGGGGCACGCGCGACCTTCCCGATTTACAAAGTCTCAACCGCTTCATCGACGATCTGTACGGGGCCCATTATTACGCCGAGGTCGACCGACTTGGCGATTATCAGTTTATCCATTTGTGTTTGGAGGTAATCGACGAGAAATTCCTCGAACGGACCGGTGGGGATGTGTTGGCGCGAGGGGTGGGATTCCTGCATGATATTCTGCTTGCTCCGGCGGGAGACAGCAGCGGATTCCACCGCGAATACCTCGAGCAGGAAAAGCTCATCCTCACCCAACATATTGCCGACCGCGTCAACGACAAAATGGCCTATGCCCAGCAGCGGTGCGTCGAGGAGATGTGCCGGGGAGAATCCATCGCTTTGTCGCCGCTGGGCGATCCGGAGGATTTTGGTGCCATTGACGGCGATGAACTGCTCCAATTTCACCGCTCGTTATTGGCCGGAAATCGCATCGACCTTTTCCTCAGCGGAGATGTGGACCAGGAGCGGGCCTTGTCTTTAGCTGGCGACCTGATAACCTGGGACCGCGATCGGCGTCCAGTTGAGGATCGGCTCTCGAACCATGCCCAGCCTGGGGAGGGGCGCGAGATCTTTGAATACCAGGATGTGCACCAGGCCAAACTGGTTTTGGGTTATCGGACGCGGGTCCTTTATGGAACGGAGGATTATCCGGTCCTCATTCTTTTGAACATGATATTGGGTGGTGAGGGGCAATCGCGCTTGTTCAAATGTCTCCGCGAAGAGGGGGGGCTGTGTTATTATGTCGGCTCGCATATCGAGGCTCTGAGCGGCTTGCTCTTTATCGTGGCGGGCATCGGTCCCAAATCCTATTATCAAACCAGAGCCAGTGTAGAGCAACAACTCGAAGAGCTGCGCCAGGGATATTTTATCGCCGGGGAGATCGAGTCGGCTCGGCGTCTGCTCCAGGCGCATCTGCTGAGTTTGGGCGAAGATCGCGAGGCGTATTTTCGCTATCAGTTTCGCACGGGATTGGTCGGTGGAAGCCAGTCTCCGCTAGAGTTGTGGCGTAGTATAGAGCGAGTCGGCGTCGAGGACTTGACACGGGTCATCGGGGGGTTGGTTGCCGACACCGCCTATATGCTACACGGTGGTATGCAGGCCAGGATAGCGCTATGAATGGAGCTTTGGATCCGCGGTTGGGGGAAATGGTATACCACGATCGGTTTGGAGCTGGCCTGGATTTTTGGGCTGTGCCGCGGCCGGGGTGGCGGCAAAAAGCCGCCCTATTGCGCGTGGACTACGGTTCGGTAGATCTGGGAGTGTCCCCACTGGCGGCAGATCGAGTAGTTTGGACCCCCAGCGGCACGGCCCATTTTCTCGAACATAGATTATTTGAAAAGAGCTATGGCGATATTGCCGATCGATTCAGCAGTCTCGGGGCCGAAGTCAATGCCAGTACCAGTTTTACCGCCACCATTTTCACGATGACATGCGTCGAGAATTTCACCGCCAATCTCGAGCTGCTCTTCGAGTTGGTCTTTGATCTGCAGTTAGCACCTGGAGATATCGAGCGGGAACGGGAGATTATCGACCGCGAGTTGCGGTTGGGCAGTGACGATCCGGAGTGGGTGGGATTTTTGCGTGGTCTCAAAGCACTATATGGGGATGTGCCCCTGAGTTGGGATATGGCCGGTAGCGCGGAGAGTCTCCAACAGATCAAAGCAGACGCGTTGACCCTGTGTCACGATGTTTATTATCGACCGCAGAATATGGGTCTTTATATTTGTGGGGATTTCGACCTTATTTCGACCTGTGCATCCATCGAGACCAATTTGGCCAAGTACAACCGGACCAGCCCGGGGTGGGAAAAAGTGGAGCGAGCGGTGCAAAAACCGCTTCCGCAAGCCTCCGGCGCGATGGTCCTGCCGATCAATCGGCCCTACGTATTGTATTTTTACGGCGATGAGCGAGCGGGGATGCGGGGGCGCGAATTGCTCAGCCGCGAGCTAGCCCTGGAGTTGGCGCTCGATATCGCCTTTGGACCGGCCAGTGATTTCTTCGCCGAGTACTATGGATTGATCGCAGGTGATGCCTTTGGTGCCGAGGTCTATGCCGAGCCGACCTTCTGTTTTTGCGCGATTGGGGGCTATACCCAACACGGCGAGCGCTTAGGCGCGGAGGTCGCTGCTACTCTGACTCGTCTCGATTCGTTAATAGAGCTTGATTTCGATCGAGCTAAACGCAAGGCCTACGGCCAATTACTGCGATCTTATGAGCAGGTCGATCAGATGGCGGATTTGCTCTGTTCCGCCGCTATTAGCGGTGCAGAGCCCGGGGACTATTTTGATATTTATGATCGCATTTCCCTCGCTCAGGTACGGGCTGCCCTAGAGGACTGCTTGCGTCCTTCACTTATGGGGTCGGTGCAGATCGTCCCGAATGATTCCACGAGTTGATGGCAGACAAGATCTATCGCTATTGGATCATGGTCCCCAGCGGGCTGGAAGAGGTGGCACTTGATGAGTTGCGCGAGCGGGTGCCCCATCTGCAAGGGGTTAAAGTAGAGCCTGGTGGGCGGCTGGGTCAGATCTT
This sequence comes from Candidatus Latescibacterota bacterium, assembly GCA_036343835.1. Classification (GTDB taxonomy): domain Bacteria; phylum Latescibacterota; class UBA2968; order UBA8231; family UBA8231. The sequence continues at coordinate 12,602 of JAYYUU010000011.1, forward strand.
CTTTACTTATAAGCGGAGCCCAATGCAACTGGCAGGATTGCACTCGGCGGTGCAACTGGCTGGTTTAGTCGGCGAAGTACACCGGGTTACGGTGGGCCGACCCGGCCTCGAAAATATCTGTGCCCGAGTCGCTCGTTTCGACCTTGCAGCGGTCAAGAGCCTGGCGCGAACTCAGGCGGCAGAGATCGATACCGGCGCCTTTGCCTTGAGCGCGACCTTGCAGGGCCGCTACCGGTTTAGCACCTCGGAACTGGTCCGTGCCGTCGCCGGGGTTTTGCGCGAGAAACACGGTTTGCGCGAGGGGCAGGGCAGCCGGTTATTGCGTTTCCATCTACAATTAACCGGGCGTCGGGCTTTGCTGGGATTGCGCTTGGGGGAAGGTGTGCCGCCCAATGCAGCCGTCGTCTTTTGCCTGGCGCGCTTGTTGGCCATACAACCCGGTGCTACCGTACTCTGGGCTCGGTGCGATCGGCGTGAGTTGGCTGCGTTGGCTGCGTTTTTCGCGCCCGATATGCTTGTGGGAGTCGCATCGGCGAGGACGAATACCGGCAGTGAGAAAGCCCCGCCGAGTCTCGTCGCTACGCGGGGCCAACTACCGCTCAAAGGTAGCTTTTTCGATTATGTCCTCAGCTATGCGGCGGGAGACTATGCCACCGAGTTGGCCGAGCTGGCACGCATATTGCGGTTTGGTGGGGTAGCCATAATCCAGGTCGTCCATAGTGACCGCTTTATAAATGTCCTAGAAGCAGGGGATTATCCCTTTGTGGTGCTGGCCAATCTGGATTTTCAAGAGCATGGTCGCCAGTATGGATTGTTGATGCTCGAGCGTTTAGAGGAATATGATCCCGGGCTAATACAGGTGGCCTGGAATATCTAAACAGTTGATTTTTAAAAGCCTAAGTTTTATTTTCGACTAGGAGCACTTTCTTGGATAACGAGGCAATGATGGCGGAATCAGAAAATCCTCTCGCAGGCGAAGAAGGCACGACCGAAGAGGGACCTGGCGACGAGCTGGCGATGGGGGATGAAGAGATGGTCCTGGACCAGGAAGAAGAGCTCTTGGGCGAGGCGGATCACTTGGGCGTCCAACTAGGGGATGAAAGTTCCCCCGCCGCCGGGGAAATGGTTGATGATGCCGGTGTTGAAGAGGCGTTGCAGGCCTGGGAAGAGGACGGGCCTGTCCTCGAGGAGAAAGAGGATGCCGACCGGGTTACTGCCGTGCGCTTTGCGCAATTGGAAGAAGCCGTTCCCCAGGTCGATAAAAAGCCGGATCTACTCAACAATGTATTTGTTGATCTATCGGTCGAATTGGGTCGCAAGCAGATGTCCGTAACTGAGTTGACCAACCTGAAGGAGCAGGAGGTCATCGAATTGGACAAACTGGCGGGTGAGGCCTTTGATATCCGGGTAAATGGCCGTCTATTCGCCAAGGGGGAAGTGGTGGTCGTGACGGATCTGATGGCCGTGCGCATAACTACCCTGCACCAAAATCCCGATACTAAAAGGACCGAGGCCGAATAGATCACGCGCTGGGCGGGATCCATTTGCGGGTTTGGCTGGTATTGCGCTTGAGAGCCGTGTCGATAGTGCGGTTGAGCTCGGACGCCTCGATCGGAAATTCCACCAGGGCATCATAGCTCATCCGCCGCAGACGGATCTGGGTTATGTCGTCTAAGGGGACCGCCGTATGGATGATGATGGGGATATTGTGGGTGGCTGGATGATCGCGCAAAGTGGCAAGCAACTCAAATCCATCTGTTCCCGGCAAGAAGAGATCCAGAAATATCAGGTCCGGCCGCTGCTCGACGATCTTCTCGATCCCCTGGGCGCCATCGCCGGCAAAAGCCAACGCGTGCGGGGTGCGGTGGCGGATAATCCGCTCGAGGTATTTCTGGGATTGGGGATTGTCGTCGATCATCAACAAATTGGCCATGGGCAGTACGCATCCATTATCTTACTTTTCTAAGAGCCAATGAATTCAATTTGGGCGAGTCGGGAAAGGCTTGTCCCTGGTGCGCAAGGAGGGGTGTGTGGAAACTAGCTCAGCAAGGGCGTTCGCGCAAGCGCAGCAAGTTATCCCCGGCGGGGTCAATAGTCCGGCCAGGGCCTTTGGTGCAGTGGGTGGGGGGCCGCGCTTTGTCGACCGGGGCAATGGAGCCCTGCTTTACGATGTCGACGGCGCAGAGTATATCGATTACGTGTGCTCTTGGGGGCCGCTTATCTTCGGACACGCCCATCCGCGGGTGGTAAAGGCAGTACAGGAGGCCTGTGCTCGGGGGACGAGTTTTGGCGCCCCGACGAGGATCGAAACCGAGCTCGCCGAACAGATCGTCGCGATGGTGCCATCGATCGAAATGGTGCGGATGGTCAATTCGGGCACTGAGGCGACGATGTCGGCGGTGCGTCTGGCGCGTGGCCATACCGGCAGGGACAAGCTCCTCAAGTTCGAGGGGTGCTGGCACGGGCACGGCGATAGCTTCTTGATCAAGGCCGGTTCATCGGCGCTGACCCTAGGTGTGCCCGATAGCCCGGGTATTCCACAAGGGGTGGCCGACAGCACCTTGACCGTTTCCTACAACGACGCCGAGGCCGTGCGTTCCACGGTGCGAGAAAATAGCGGTGAAATAGCCGCCATTATCGTCGAACCCGTAGCGGGTAATATGGGGGCGGTCTTACCGCGCGAAGGCTTTCTCGCGGCGCTGCGCCAAATCGCTGATGAGGAGGGGATCTGCCTTATTTTTGACGAAGTCATTACCGGCTTCCGCGTCGGCCCAGGCGGTGCGCAAGAGCGCTATGGCATAGACCCCGACCTGACCTGCTTGGGCAAGATCGTGGGGGGGGGCTTGCCCGCCGCCGCCTACGGGGGGAAGCGCGAGATCATGGAGAATGTGTCACCTCTGGGCATAAAAGTCTCGCAGGCGGGGACTTTGTCGGGCAATCCATTGGCGATGGTCGCCGGGTTGGAGCAACTTAAAATGCTCGCCGAACCGGGGGTCTACGACCAATTGGAGACCACCTGCTCCGCGCTGGCCGACGGGCTGGCCGAGAATTTGCACAAGCTGGGATTGAGCTATGCGATCAATCGGGTCGGGGGCATGTTGTGCATGTTCTTCACCGAGCATCAGGTGGTAGATTTCGCCAGCGTGGGTACGGTCGATCTCGAACTTTTTAATCGCTATTTTTGGGCGGTGTTGGAGCGGGGAGTCTATCTGGCGCCCTCGCAATACGAATGCATGTTCCCCTCGTTGGCCCACGGAGAGCGGGAAATCGAGCAGACCCTCCAGGTTCACTTCGAGGCGCTCAAGGCCGTGCATTGAGCGCGCTGAATCCACGGCCAATTCTCAGTGCTGTGGTGTGGTTGGGCCTGTGGGCTGGCGGCTGTGCCGATGCCGGTATCGACCGCGAGGACGAACTGGGCACAGCGACCGATGGCCGCTACGAATTGGTCGTATTAGAGCCAGTCGAAGGCCAATCCGACTCGACTGCCGACCTCAGTCCCGCCCCCGCAAATATAGCGGTATTTTTTGATCCGGATGGCTCTTTTACCGTACAGGTCGGCGTCTATCGAGATGTCGATCGCGCAGAGCAGTTGGTGCGCGATCTCAAAGATCAGGGCTATCCGGCCTATGGGGCCCGCAGCCCCAAGGGGATGCGGGTGCGGATCGGCTATTTCAGCAAGCGGGAAGACGCCGAACGCTTCGGGCGTATTTTCGCCGCCGATCGCGGGGTCGAGTATTGGGTCGACAAGCGCGCCGATAAATAAAGAGCAGGTGGGGTCGATGAATAAAAGGCGGGTACTGTGTTGCGGTACCTTCGACTATTTGCATCCGGGACATCTCTCTTTTATTGGGCAAGCCGCCGCGCTGGGTGATGAACTCTATGTCGTCGTCGCTCGCGACGAGAATGTCCAGCGGATTAAGGGGCATTATCCCGATCATCCGGAAGAGGAGCGCAAAGCCGCGATTGCACAATTGCCTCGGGTCGACGATGTCCGCCTGGGGAATGAAGGGCAGAATTTCTTGCACGTGGTACGTGAGATCGCCCCGAATATCATCGCCCTGGGTTATGACCAGGGGCCGCCGCCGGGTTTGGCCGAAGCATTTCCGGGGTGTGAAATCGTCGTTTTAGAACCCCATCGCCCCGATAAGTTTAAATCATCCCTTTACCGCCGTCAGCGACCCGACGAATAAGGGATTCATGCGATTTATAAACTCGTTGCTCGACTGCATAGGGCCATCCAAACGCAAAAAAGGATCCCCACCGCAATTGATAATGTGGTATTTGCAAGCCGAATCCCCCGACGGTGAAGAGGTCGCGGGGTGCCAGGTGCGGGATTATCGGCCGGGGGATGAGGAGGGCTGGTTGGCCCTCTTGCAGGCCAATGGCGAATTGGGGGTCTGGGACCGCGAGCGCATCGATGGAGTACTAGCGGCAACCCACGTCCAGCTATTCGTCGAGTACGGGGAGCAGATCGTAGCCTGCACCGGGGTCAACGACCGGGTGCGCGACGTGGGGGCTTGTTGGGAGATTGGTTGGGTCGCGGTCCATCCGGCCTTTCAAGGACGTGGGATTGCCAAACTCATTACTGGCGCCGCCGTAGCCAGGGCCGCGGAATTGGGGTCGCGGCCCATATATTTACTCACCGACGACTTTCGCGTACCGGCTCTGCGTTGCTATCTCAAGTTGGGGTTTGTACCCGATGGCAGCCATCCTTCCTATCCCGGTCGGTGGCGGGAGATATTCGCCGGGCTCGGGGCCGAGTACCCGCAATCTCTCCCTGAATTCGTCGCGCCAGGGGGCAAGCTATGAAATTGGTTATCTGTGCGGATATCCACGATAATATCTGGGTACTCGAAAAAGCGCTACTGGGCATGACCGGGGCCGATGCCCTGCTTTTTTTAGGTGATTTTTGTGCCCCATTCACCCTGGTGCAACTCGCAGAGGGCTTTGCCCGGCCCATCCATGTCGTCTGGGGGAATAACGACGGGGACAAGTGGCTATTGACGACCCAGGCGAGTCGCTTCGACCACGTGGTCTTACACGGGGAAATAGCGGATATTGAAATGGCGGGCAAGCGCCTGGCGCTGAACCACTATCCGGATATAGCTCGGGGTTTAGCTCAAACCGGTCTCTACGATTGGGTTTTTTATGGACACGATCACCTGGCCGACGATAAAGCAATGGGCACGACTCGATTGTTTAATCCCGGCGAATTGATGGGGCGGTTTGGAACCAGTACCTTCGCGATCCTCGATTTGGCAACAGGGGCTACCGAACGCGTCGAAGTCCGCGCTGATTATTCCAGATAACCCAACTTTCTCAGCCGCTCCTGCAGTACTGTCCGATCGGCTCCAGGACCAAAATCCATCGCTCCATAGCTCGATGCAGACCGCAGCTCGGCATAGGCCTGGTGGTAGGGCTGATTAGAGTCTAGGGCGAAGACCGGCTCTTCGCTGAAAGTGGCAATCAGCTCCTCGCGCTGAGTCGATTGGTCATAGCTGAATTTGTTATTGGCGTCAAAGAGTGCCCATTGGCGCCCGTAGTTGGTAGCTGGAAAGAGGGGCGCTTGGTGTGCCGGGCCGTCTGCCATCGGGCCGGGGTCGATTTCGGCCAGATAGTGTCTGGGCGCCTTGGCGTCGTGGATATCGCGGGCAAAACCGCGATAGGGATAGTCCAGATCCAATAGCGAGAGAAAGGTCGGGAAGAGATCGACCAGCGAGATCAGGTCGCGGGCCGGGGGTGGATTGCCGGTGGTGGGAATATGATAGTACAGCGGCACCCTGAGCACGTCGTTGCGGAGGGTCTGGCCGTGATATGGCTCGTCGGGACGCCAACTCTCCCCGTGGTCGCTGATGATAAAGACCGACCATGCCTCCAGATCCAACCCGGCTAACAAGGGGGCGAGATGCAATTCGCATAGTTTTTCGATGGCCGTGCAATAGCGTTCCTGCACCAGATCGAGTCGACCAGAGGCCAGGAGTCTACCCGTCTCGCCAAAGGCCAGGCCATCGGCTGCTCCATAGGGGGTGTGGACGCTCCAATAGTGGAGAAAGAGCAGGGACGGGTCTTGGCCTGGCACTGAGGCCGAGAGGGCATTGGGGTCACTTGGCATAGGGGCAATATGATCTGCATAGCGCAAGCCGGTGAAGATCTCAGGGGCTTCGGAAAAGCCCCGGGTTGTATATCCAGCCCGTTGGCAGAGTTCGAAAAGGTCGGCAAAACCCCGACGCATAGCGGGTGATCTTTGCCCCTCAATGCCGTGTTCGAAAGGATAGAGTCCGCTAAAGAGCGATGTGTGAACTGGGCGGGTAGCAGAAGAAACGGAGAAGCAGTGTTGGCAGAGGTGGAAGTCCCTTGCCAGATCCAGGAAGCGGGGGGTGCGCACCATGGTCCCGACGCCGGGGGCGAAGTCCAGGCGCAGACTGTCGATCGAGACCAGCAGCAGATTCATGCTGGGTCGTTGTTGATGCGGACTTTTATTTCTCGCGAGGGTTTGAAGGTCGGTGCTTTGCGGCGGGGGATTGCAACGGAAGTTCCGGCGCGGGGATTGCGGCCGGTGCGCGCGGCCCTTTCGACGACCTTAAAGGTGCCGAAACCGCGAATTTCGATGTGTTCGCCCTGTGATAACGCCTGGCAGACCGACTCGATAAACCCTTCGATTACGGCGGTGGTATCGGCCTGGGAAAGACCGGTGGCCTGGGCTAGTTGTTGTGCTATTTCGGCTTTGGTCATTTCATTTCATCCTGGCTAAACTATAGGCTCTGGC
>JAYYUU010000012.1:0-16351 GCA_036343835.1 Candidatus Latescibacterota bacterium
GAGACATCTCGCAGGCCTATCGCGAGCGGCTCGACAGCCAGTGGGACTACATGCGGCAATTGGTCGACCTGATCAACCACTTCGCCGCCCGCCTGGCCTTTGACGGCCGCGAAATGGAACTGGTGCGCGAGCAACTCGACCAGTTGATGCGCTTTGATCCGCGCCGCACCGCCGCCACCCGCCGCGAACGCCTGCTGGTCAAACTCGGTCGCAAACCACCCGAACCACCCGTCGACCTCAACGCCACCGCCGCCGAGGCCGCGCTGATGGGTGCCTACGCCATGGCGCACACCGCCGTACCCGATCTCGAAGACCGCACGGTAATGGAAACGGCGTTCGACAAAATCATCGCCGGGCAGGATATCGACGCGGACCTCGCCAAAACCCTCGTCTCCACCCGCAAAAAAATCGACAAGCTCTACACCGCGACCCGCGAACAGATCCTCGCCGCCGAAGCGGCAGATCGCGAGAGCTGGCGGAAGAAGAAGTCGAAGCGGCGGTCGGAGGACTAACGCACCTCCGCCCCCACCGCAATATCCCGCGCCGGACTGACCAGCGTCAAATTCCCCTGCCCGTCGTCGGCTGCTAAGATCATCCCCTCCGAGACGATCCCCCGCAGCTTAGCCGGTTTGAGATTGGCCACCAGCACCACCTTCTGCCCCGGCAAATCTTCGGGCTTATACCACTCGGCGATCCCGCTGACCACCGTCCGCGTCTCATCGCCCAGATCGAGCGTCAACTTGAGCAACTTGTCGGCCTTTTCGACCTGCTCAGCCGCGGTGACCAGGGCCACTCGCAATACGACCTTAAAAAACTCGTCGATCGAAATCTCGTTGGCATCCTCGCTCACCGGCGGTTCGTCTTTCTGCTGCTGTTCTTTCTTTTTCTTTTGGGGCTGCTGCTTGGGCTTTTCGGTCTCCGACTTCGGAAAGAGGATCTCGGCCTGCGCCGGCATCTTAGTTCCCGGCGCAGCACCACCCCAACTTTCCAAATCGGCAAAGGTAAAATCCCCCAAGCCCAGATCGACGCGCACCTGCCGCGCCTTCCCCGGCATCGCCGGCTCCATCAACACCGAGACGATCCGCAGCCCCTCGACGATATTGTAGAGCACCGTCCCCAAGCGTCCGTGCTGCTCCGGCTCCTTGGCCAGTTTCCACGGCGCCTCGTCATTGAAATAGCGATTGAGCTGCCGCACAAATTGCATCACCGTCTCCAAGGCCTCGAAAACCCGCAACTCGCCGACCAGAGGTCGCACCTGGCCCACCAACGCCGTCCCCGCCGCAATCACATCCCGATCGCCGGCCTCTTGCTCGGGCGCGGGCAATACGCCATCCATATGCCGGCCGAGCAACGCCCGGGCACGCGAGAGCAAATTGCCCAGATCATTGGCCAGATCGGCGTTGTAACGCTCGACCAAAAACTGCTCCCCCACCGAAGAATCCTGCCCGTAGACCGTATCCTTGAGCAAGTAATAGCGCACCGCATCGGGGCCGTATTTTTCGGCAAGCTCAAAGGGATCGACCACATTGCCCAGGCTCTTGCTCATCTTTTGCCCGTCGTGGCCCATCAGAAAACCGCCGACATTGAGATGCTGGTAGATCGGCATCCCTGCGGCTTTGAGCATCGTCGGCCAGAACACCGCGTGGGCCTTGAGAATATCCTTGCCGATCATATGCTGGGTCGCCGGCCAATAAGAGGTGTAGCGCGCGTCGTCGGGAAAGCCCAGCGCCGAAGTATAATTAATCAGCGCGTCGAACCACACATAGGTCACGTGATCGCCATCCCAGGGCAACTCGATCCCCCAGGGCACGCGGTCTTTCGGCCGCGAGATCGACAGATCGCCGCTCGATTCGGCGAGCATGCCCAACACTTCGTTTTTATAGCCCTCAGGGCGGATAAAATCCGGATTGGCTTTGATGTGGTCTACCAACCACTGGCGATAGTTGTCCATGCGGAAAAAGTAATTGCCCTCGCGGCGCTTTTCCGGCTCGATCAAGTGGTCGGGACACTTGCCATCGACCAACTCCTTGTCGGTGAGGAAGCGCTCGCAGCCGACGCAGTAGATCCCCTCGTACTCGTCGTAGTAGATTTCGCCACTCTGATGCACCGTCTCCAACACCTGGCGCACGACCGCCTTGTGGCGCTCTTCCGTCGTGCGGATAAAGTCGTCGTTGGATATATCGAGCACTTGCCAAGCGTCGCGGAAGCGCTGGCTGATCCGGTCGCAAAAACTCTGCGGGTCGGTATTGGCCTGTTTGGCGGCCTGGAAAATCTTCTCGCCGTGCTCGTCGGTGCCGGTCAAAAAGTAGCAATCGAAACCGTCGAGGCGGTGGAAGCGCGCGAGAAAATCGGCCACCACCGTGGTATAGGCGTGGCCGATATGCGGCTCGGCGTTGACATAGTAGATCGGGGTGGTGACGTAGAATGCCTTGCTCATTGTTCCTCCGGGATTAGATGCCCAGATAATATAGGGTCGGTGGGATGCTAACAGAAGCGCTCAGGCCAGGAGCACCACCTCGTTCTGTAGCGGCGTCGTCACCTCGGGCCCCGTCTCCGGGTCGACATAGATATTGATCTCCAACCGCACGCCGAAACCTGGCAGATACACGCCCGGCTCGACCGAAAAACCCGTCCCCGGTAAAATCTGCCGCTCGTCGTGGGTCTCCAGATCGTCGAGATTGACCCCCAGCGCGTGGACCGTCGGCCCCGGCCCGAGACTGTGCCCGGTGCGGTGGACGAAGAGCTCGCCATAACCGTGGCCCTCGATTACCTTGCGCGCGATCCGGTCGAGTTGCCAACCCTGCAGCGACTCACCTTGTTGCCAGGCTTCCTCGAGCCGCGCCACCACGCTATTGCGCGCCTCGCGCACTACGGAGAAGATCTGCGCCTGCGCATCGGGCACCTTGCTACCGGCGAAAGCCACCCAGGTTATATCCCCAAAGACATGCTGCTCACCCGGATGCCGGGCCCACAGATCGATCAATACCCAGTCGCCGTGCTGAATGGCCGCCGAATCCGCCGCGCTCGGCGCGTAGTGGGGATTGCCGCTATTTTCGTTGACCCCGACGATCGCCGGATGGTCCATATCGAGACCGCGCCGGGCAAATTCCCCGCTGATAAACTCCTGCACCCCGCATTCGGTGAGTGCGGTGTGATTGGCCAGGCCGTAGCGGATATGCTCGAAGGCCAGTTCCTTGACCTCGGCGACCTGGCGACAGGCATCGCGGTGCGAAGCAAGCGCATCCGCGCTCCAGACGGCCAGCGCGACTTGGCAGAGATCCGCCGAAGACACTACCTCCGGCCCCAACGACCGCACCAGATCCAGCGTGCCACCGTCGACCCAGGACATAATCGGCAACGCGCCGCCGGGCGAATACTCCATCGCCACCCGCGCCTTATCCCCCACCGCCTCGCGCAATAGCGCCTCCAGCTGCGCCCAACTGGCGTAGTGCACCAATTCAATATCAAAACCCACCAGCGCCTCTGGCTCGACCACCGAACCGATCAGGCGGGGTGCCCCCGTGGCGGGAACGATTAGCCAGACGCGCCGGGTGGTCTGCCGTCTTTGGCCCAATAGCTGCCAGAAAACCGGGTTGGAGCCGCGAACATCGTAGACCAACCAGGTGTCGATCCCGGCCTCCTGCATATGGACCTGCACTTTCGCCAACTCGAACACAGTATTCCCCCGTAATGTTTTTCGCCTACTTCAAAGACGCCAAATACTGTTGTAAATAAATCCCGGTGTGCGACCCTTTGACACCGGCCACTTCATCGGGCCGACCACAGGCGACGATCTCACCTCCGGCCTGGCCACCCTCCGGCCCTAGGTCGATCACCCAATCGGCGGCGGCGATCAACTCGATATGATGCTCGACCACCACCACCGTATTGCCTTCGTCTACTAGGCGCTGCAACAACTCGAGCAGCAAGCGCACGTCCTCCATGTGCAAGCCGGTGGTCGGCTCGTCGAGGATATAGAGCGTGTGGTCCAAGCGGGCGCGCCCCAATTCGGCGGCGAGCTTTACCCGCTGGGCCTCCCCGCCGGAAAAGCTCGTCGCCGACTGGCCCAGACGCAAATACCCCAGACCCACCTCGGCCATCGTCTTGAGCCGGCGGGCGACCTCGGGCACCGCCGCGAAAAACTCGTGCGCCTCCGCCACGCTCATCTCCAGCACTGCGGCGATATGGCGCTCGCGGAAACGCACGTCCAAAACCTCCGCCCGGTAGCGCCGCCCGCCGCAGGAGCGACAAAGCACTTCCAGATCGTCAAAAACGCCGCGCCGCACGCTGTGCACACCGCTGCCCTTGCAGGTATCGCAGGCGCCCTCGGGCGAATTGAAACTGAAATGCGCCGGCTTATAGGCCCTGAGCCGGGCTTCGGGCAACTCGGCGAAGAGGCGGCGCAGCGGCGTTAGCAGCCCGGTGTAGGTCGCCGCGTTGGAGCGCGAAGTTCGGCCGATCGGCTGCTGGTCGACGGCGACGACCCGCTCGATCTGCTCGATGCCGGTGCAGTCGCCATAGGGCAGGGGACGCCGCTCGCCCCCTTGCAGTTTGGCGGCTAAAAGGGGATGGAGCGTATCGCGCACCAATGAGCTCTTGCCCGAACCCGAAACCCCCGCCACACAGACCAGCGTGCCCAGCGGCCATTCGACCTGCAAATTTTGCAAGTTGTGACCGCGGGCACCGCTGAGTACCAGCCAGCCCTGCGGCTGGCGACCCCGACTCGGTTCAAGACGCAGGGCGCCGCGCAAATAGCGCCCCGTCAACGACGACCCGGATCCCACTTCTTCCGGGGTGCCCTGCGCCACGATCGCCCCACCTTCCACGCCGGCACCGGGGCCCATATCGACCAGCCAGTCGGCTCCGCGCAAAAGCGCGGCGTCGTGCTCGACCAAAAGCACCGAATTACCCGCATCGATAAGCGATCTCAGCGCCCCCTGCAATTGGGCTGCGTCCCTCGCGTGCAGCCCCGCGCTCGGCTCGTCGAGCACGTAGAGCATCTGGGTCATCCCCGACGATAGCGCCGCCCCCAAGCGCAGGCGCTGGAATTCCCCGCTCGACAGCGAATCGGCGCGGCGAGCAAGCTGCAAATAACCCAGCCCCAACTCCTGCAAAAGCGCCAGGCCGCGGTCGAGTGGGGCGCGAATCGCCTCGCCAATGGGGGCTTTTGCCCCCGTAAATTCCAATGCCGCGAGCCACTCGGCCACCGCGCTTATCGCCCGGTCGGCCACCGCCGCGATATGCGCCCCACCCAATTCCACCGCCAGCGCTTCGGGCCGCAGTCGCGCTCCATCACAAGCCTGACAGGGCGCGTCGCCGAGACGCTCCTCCAACCACGCCAGTTCCTCACCCTGAGCCTTGGCGCCAATGCGCTCGAGCCAGCGCGCCATACCGATAAAACCACCCCGACGCCCGGTGCCACGCCACAGTTTCTCCACCGCCGCACCCTCCCAATCCCCCCCCGGCTGCTCGGGATCGACATGCTGTTTTTGGCAAAAAGTATCCAGCCGATCGGCCAAATCGCCGTGGCCGAAATCCTGCCATAGAGCCCCGAGCGCCCCCTCCAGCGTAGCCCGACCACCGGCAAAGACCCGCTCGGTGCTCAACCCGCTCTGGACCCCCAGACCCCGGCACACCGCACAAGCCCCGGCGGAACTATTGAAGGAAAATAGCGTCGGCTCGATAGCCCGAAAGGACGCGCCGCAAGCCGAACACGCCGGGTGCACCGCAAAGATCAGGTCTTCACCCTCGCCCTGGCGCGATAGCGCGACCTGGCCATTACCCACCTCCAGCGCCGCCTGCAGCGATCCCTGCAAACGGCGCTGGGCATCGCCTTTGACCACCAGGCGGTCTACCACCACGGCGAGCCGCTGGCCCGCTGCGATCTGCTCGGGGGTAACTTCCTCCAGCAAATGGTCTTCCCCGTCGATCCGCAAGCGCCGATAGCCCGAGCGATCGACCCAGGCCAGGAAGTCGTCGGGCGACTCGTCCTCTCCCAGGCGTCGCGGGGCCAGAATTACCAGACGGGTGCCCTCGGGCATACCCGCAGCGGTCTCGCTGGCCTCCTCAAAGCGATGCGATTGCACCCCCGCACCGCACAGCAGACAATGGGGCCGGCCAACGCGGGCGTAGAGCAAGCGCAACAACTCGTAAAGCCCGGCCAGAGTCGCCACCGTCGCCCGCGGATTTTGCCGACTCTGGCCCTGGGCCAGCGCCAAAGCCGGCGCCAATCCATCGATGCGACCGACCTTGGGCACGCGCGACAAACCGCCGCCGCCCTGGTCCAACGCGGCGAGAAAACGGCGGCGCGCCTCGGCGTAGACCGTGTCCAACACCAACGAGGTCTTGCCCGAACCCGACACGCCGCTGATGGCGACCAAGGCCCCGTGGGGCAGGTCGACATCGACGGCGCGCAGATTGTGTTCGCAGGCCTCGCGGACAACTATGGTCTGCTGCATGACTCTTTGTCCACTTGCGAAAACGCTTGACAGAACGCCCAGAAGCTATTTACTAAGCGTTGAGGTTAATTCCAATATGATAAAACGCACTCGTTGCCTGTTGGCCCCACTCCTGGCCCTCGTCGGCCTCCTCACAGCCTGGCCCGCCAGTGGCCAGATGATGCTCAAGGGCACCTCGGAGGCCGGACGCCGGCTCTTCCACTCGCCCTCAATCAGCAACAACGGCCTCTCCTGCGGCCATTGCCACGCCGACTTCGACGAGACCAAGCGCGCCGACGGCCTGATCCGCGCCGCCCACAGCCTCTACAACGCCTACTATCGCGAAACCTGGTGGGGCAAGAACCCGAAAGACCCCGACGCCTATGCCACCATCGATGAGGCGGCGCTCGTCTGCGTGGTCCACTACATGCGCAACAAAACCAAACTCACCGCCCAACAACTGCTCGATCTCAAAGCCTACCTGAAGTCGCTATCCTTCAAACTCATCCGCACTGCCCAACCCATCGCCCCCCCCGCCGATATGACCGGCGCAGACCCCGGCTTTACCGGCGGCAACCGCTTTGAGGGCAAGGAAATCTTCTACGCCGCCTGCCACTCCTGCCACCCCAATGGCAACGCCGGCATCGCCCCCAAATCCCTGCCGCGCGACCAGGAGCCATCCTACTACGCCAAATATATCCGCGAGGGCGACGGCCTCGGCACGGTCCTCTCCGGCGTCGATCCCAATGCCTATCAATTCAAGGAGGGTCGCTTTATGCCCTTCTACGGGGCCGATCGCCTCAGCGACGCGCAAATCCGCAACATCATTTCCTATATCAAGAGCCTGCCACCGACGCCCTGAACCACCCGCGCGCCACCATTCTTTGCATCCCGCGTGACACTTGGGATTGGGAAGTGTGTTAAATATATCGAAATTCGCCGTTTACAACCAAGCGGCGCGACCGGTCCGCGCGTTGACGTAAAATCGCTTTGCACTTATATTAAACCGATTATTTTTAGCAATTTATAAAAATGATAGATCTGCGGTTCCAACCGATATTTTGTATTTTGTCCGGCCTAAATTGTCCGGGCCGACCCCGCGCCCAGTCACTATGAGAATCCACATATCTACCCCTCGGATTAGGCCTCTTAGCGCCATTATGCCATCCCGTAACCCCTTTATAGCCCCGCTGCTGTGCATCATGACCCTCGCTTTGTGCCCGCCTTGTCCGGCCCCCACCACAGCTCCGATGCCCGAAAAGCGCGGGGCGCGGACGGAGCTCGTCGACAATGCCCAGCGCCACAACGCCGATATCGAGCGCTGGCAGTGGAAAGTCGCATCGGCCGACGCCCGCCGCCGCAAAGTCAGCGCCGCCAAGTTCCTGCCCCGATTGCGGATCTCCAGCAGGAGCGGTCTGGTCCCCGAGGCCAGGGGGGATGTGTTCAACCCACCGGGAGATACATTGGGCGTCCGCCCCCTGGGCCCCTTCAACCGCACCGAACTGGAATTTGTCCAACCGCTCTATCCGATCAGCCAGGGACGGAGTCTCAATGAAGCCGCCACCCGGGGGGTCGATGTCGAGCGGGCCGACCTGGCCCAAGCCCGGCTGGACGTGGTCTACGAAATAAAGGAGCTCTACTACGGCCTGCTGCTGGCCCAGGATCTAAACGACCTAGCCCGGCGTCTAAGCGACGAACTCGCCGCAAAGAAAGAGGAACTCGCCGATGAGGACGGGCTTTCACTCTCCAATCGCTATAAGCTCGAACTGGCCCTGCTCGAGTTGAACAAGCAACAGCGCGAAATCGACGACAAGGAAGCGTTGGCCCGCGCCGTTTTGGCCTGGCGTGCAAGCCTCCCCCGCGAGACTCCGCTCCAGCTTGAGGCCGAGTGGCTGACCCCGGTCGCGGCACAGGTCCCGCCTTTAGATGAATTGTCGACGCGGGCCATCGGGCTCAGGCCCGATTGGCGCAAGCTCCAGGCCGGTCTCGCCGCCAAACAGGCCTTGACCCAGGTCGCCCGCGCCGCCTACCAGCCGCAAGTCTACATCGGCGGCGGCCTGCGCTACGCCATTACCCCGGGGCGCAGCGACCAGCACAACCCCTTCGTCAAAGACGATTTCAACTATTTCAATGGCGGCGTCTTTGTCGGGATCCGCCAGTCGCTGGAGTGGCACCTGCTCGCCACCGATGTCGACAAAGCCCGGGCCGAATATCGCGAGCTCAAAGCGTACGAGCACGGGGCAGTCGAGGGCATCCATCTCGACGTCCGCCGTGCCTATCTGGACTACCACCGCGCCGAGAGGGATCTCGCCGACGCCCGCAAGAGCCGCAAACTGGCCCGGCAGTGGCTGCAGGAAGCCCGCGACGAATACGACTTCGATCCGGGAGCCATCGGCGAACTAATCGCCGCCTTCAAGACCTGGTCCCATCTAGAGCAGGGCTATAGCCAAGCCATTTACGATTTCAACCTCAGTGTCGCCAAGCTCGAAAAGGTCACCGGCGGCCTCGAATTGAGCCTTGATGATACAACGTCTCCTTAGCGCCGCGCTGCTCTCGTTACTCGGTCTCATCGGCCCTGCCGCCGCGAGCGAGCTGTCCGAGGCCATTGCACGGCTAGATGCGCTGCTACAAGCGCCAGACCGCCAGCAGGCGAGCGCACTGGCAGACCAGCTGGTGCGCCGGCACGTCGCGATCGGCCGGTTCACCCAGGCGACCTTCGACGGCTATCTCGAGGAGTCGCTCGAAATCTACGAGGACCTGCTCGACGGCCCGCACTTTCAAAAGCTCGTCGCGCACTATCGCGAGCACTTGATCGAGGCCTATCGGAACCGCCTGGTCGCCGACCTGTCGGACTTGCTCACCTCCCCGGGCCTGCAAGGCCTGCGGCTCGACGAACTCAACATAAATGGTCGCCGGGGGCGCGCCGATCTCCGCGCCCTCTTTCCCGATGGTCCCATTGCACTAAAAGCCAATCTGGCCCTCGTCGACAGTAGCTGGAAAATCGCCGAAGTGACAATCGATGGGCGCCACATCTCGGCCCATTACCGCCGCCGCTACCGCGACGCAATCGACGAGAGCTACTCCCTCCCGGTGCTCGAAGCACAACTGGGCGAGCGCGACTTTATCGTCATCGACGACTTCACCGCCACCTGGGACGGCCACCGCCCCATGGACTGGGGCCCCTGGAAAGACAAGGACAAGCAAAAGCCCATGCTCTACCGCATAGAGCAAAGCGGCGACCGCCACTACATGACGGCCCGGGATTCCACTTATTCGGTTATCGTCGGGAAATTCGTCCACTGGAACCCGCGTCACTACCCGATCATGACCTGGTGCTGGCGAGCAAACGCCCTGCCGCTGGGGGGCAACGAGTTCCTCGACGACCAAAACGACAGCGCGGCGGGGCTCTACGTCATCTTCTCGAAATTTCTCGGCATTCCCAAGCAGCTAAAATACGTGTGGAGCACGACCCTCCCCGAAGGCACGGTGGGTCGCCGCAACAAGATTTTCCGCCCCTGGTTCTTCGTCGTCGAAAGCGGCGAGGCCAAGCTCGGCAAATGGACCTTCGAGACCGTCGACCTCGAAAAGGACTACCGGGCCAAGCTCGGCAACCGGCCGGCCAACCGCACCATCGGCCTGGGGCTTTTGACCGACGCCAACTCGACCCGCTCATATGCCGAGGCCTACTCCGCCGATCTGCGCGCCTGGACGCGGGAGGCGCTAGACGACGGACGCATCGCCAATCACTGCGAAGGGTTGCCCAAAAAACCGCCGCGCAACGCGCGCGGAGCCACGACCGGTAGCGCTTATGGCGCAGAGGAATAACCCGATGAAAATTCACTATATCCTGGTCGCACTCTGCTGCGCCACCAGCGCGGCAACGGCGGAAACCACCGCCACCTCGGCCACCCCCATTGCCTTTCTCAAGGGCCACGACGCCCAGGTGCAATCCGTCCTCGCCGCAGCCCCTTCCGACACGCTGCCCCAGGCCCTTAAGGACGAGATCAAAGAGCACATCAACGCCGCCTTCGACTTCCCGGAGTTGAGCCGCCTGGCCCTGGGCACCCATTGGGAAGACCGCTCCCCTGAAGAACGCGAGCACTTCGTGCAGACGTTCAGCGGAATTATTCGCGAGCAGAACTTCGACAGCTTTCTGCGCTATTACCGCGAGGGGAAGATCAGCTACCAATCAGCAGAGTTCGAGGGAGCGACGGCCATCGTCAGGGCCGCGATCCCCCTCCAACGCGAAAACGTCGAAATCGTCTACAAACTGCACCAGGTGCAAAAGGCCTGGCGCGTCTACGACCTAGTCATCGACGGCGTCAGCACCGCCGAGGGCAACCGGCGGCGCTACGCCCGCTACATCGAGAAAAAAGGCTACGAGAAGCTAATCTCGCAGCTGGACAAACAGCTGGACCGTCTGCACCAAAGCCGGAAATAACCTTCGCCCCATGCGCATAGACTACCAACGGCTGGTCCACTACATCTACCACCACTATATCGGCATTATCGCGCTGGCGCTGGTGCTCTCGGTGTTTTCCGGATTTTTTGCCGTCAAGCTGGCCAAGAATCTCAAAACCGATTTCGCCGACCTGCTGCCCAACGACTACGACAGCGTCAGGGAACTCAATCGCATCAAGGCCCGCATTGGCGGCATCGGCCCGTTGATGGTCGTCATCACCAGCGACGATATGGACCGCGCAGTGGACTTTATGCTGGTCCTGGCCGACTCGCTCGGAAATAGCCCGCTGATCACCTCGCTGAGTCGCCTCGACAACAAACGCGAACTCATCGAGGCAAACCGCTTCCTCTACATGGACCTCGAGGATCTACAGGAGATCCACGCCCGCCTCGACGACCATATCGAATTGCAGAAGCTCAAGCAGTCGCCGCTCTACTTCGCCCTCGACGACGAGGAAGAGGAAGGCCTCGACTTCTCGGATATCGAGGCCAAATACCGCAAGAAAAATGGCGACCTCTCAGCAGTCGAGGAGCAATACGGCCAGTACGTCCTCACCAAGGAGGGCAATGGCGTCATCCTCAGACTCTATCCAGCCGGCGTTATCACCGATGTAGAATTCTCCCGGGACCTGCTCGCCAGCCTCGATCAGACCATCACCGCCATCGACCCCAAGCGCTTCCACCCCAGCATTGAATACGTCTACAAGGGCAGCTTTAAAAATAGCCCCACCCAGGTCAATATCATCACGCAGGACCTCAAGTCGACGGCTTCCTATAGCATCATTGGCGTGCTGCTGCTCATCACCTTCTACTTTCGCCAGATCCTCGGCTCGCTCTTTATCACCCTGCCGCTGATGATGAGCCTGACCTGGACCTTCGGGGTCACCTACCTGGTCATCGGCAGCCTCAATATGATCACCGTCGGACTCTTCGCCATCCTCTTCGGGCTGGGAATCGACTTCGGCATCCACATCTTCGCCCGTTACCGCGAGGCCCGACGCCGCGGCCTGAACATCGAACAGGCCCTGACCGAAACGGTGGTCCACACCGGCAGCGCCCTGACCACCACCGCCATCACCACCGCAGTGGCCTTCTACTCGCTGCTATTGACCGATTTCAAGGGTTTCTCGGAGTTCGGCTTTATCATCGGCACCGGCATTCTATTCTCACTGGTGGCGATGGTCGCCATCTGCCCGGCCTTTATCATCCTCGCCGAACGCCTGCGGCTGATCCGTTTGCTGCGCAAGGAAATTCCCCGCCACCTGCTACGCAAGGGCCACTACCCAATGCCCAAAACCACCCTATTTCTCGGTGCGGTGGCCACCTTCTATTCGCTCTTCCACCTCGGCGCTCTGGAATTCGAATACGACTTCAGCAAACTCAAGCCCAAACCGCCCATAAGCGATAACAAGGGCAGCCTGCCCCAGAGCCTCAAGGAGGGCCGCTCACCGGCCATCGTCCTCACCGAGAGCTATCAGGAGGCCATGGAAGTCGTCCAGACCGTCAGGAATATCAAGGCCGCCAAAGGCGACTCATCCACCATCCTCAATGTCAAGAGCGTCTATTCGGTGCTGCCGCAGGACCAGGATGCCAAGCTCTCGATCATCGCCAAAATCCGCACCCTGCTTGATCGCGAAGAAGGGCTATTCAGCGACGAGGAACGGGCCGAGGTCGACTCGCTGCGCCCCTATCTCGACGTCGGCAAACTGACCCTTTACGACTTGCCCACGGATCTGACCAACGAGTTCAAGAGCAAGGATGGCGAAATCCTCAGCTTCGTGGCCATCAACGCCTCGGTCCAGCTCAAGGACGGGCAGAATGCCATCCGCTTTGCCGAGGAAATCAGCCAGATCGAGACCCCTTCGGGCAAGACCTATCTCGCATCCAGTTCGCACGTGATCATCGCCGAGATGCTCGTGGTCATGCTCGACGACAGCGCCCTCGCCGTCATCCTCACCCTCGCCGTCGTCACCCTGGTGTTGCTCGTTGACCTGCGCAGTTTTGTCGATACCTTCCTGGTGTTGACGCCGCTATTGGCCGCCCTGGCCTGGGTCACGGGTTTTATGTACGTCTTCGACATCAAGCTCAACCTCTACAATATGGTCGCCTTCCCGACGATCATCGGCATGGGCATCGACAATGGCGTGCATATCTTCCATCGCTACCGCGAAACCGGCAATGGCTCGCTGCGCCTGGTCTTGCGCACGACCGGGATGGCGTTATTGGCCACGTCGCTGACGACCATGGTCGGCTTTTCAGGTCTGGTACCGGCCATCCATCCGGCGCTCACTTCGATCGGCGTGCTCTCGCTGATGGGGCTGGGCTCGTGCTTTATCGCCTCGGTCACCCTGTTGCCGGCCCTGCTGCAGATCCGCGAGCAATACGCAGCATAAAAAACAAAGACCGACAGTACGCAAAAAAGGCCGACCCGCGCTGGCGGATCGGCCTTTCACCCATGGGGGTTTTCGCTATATTCAAACGGCAAATCAGACAAAAAATGGAGCGAGAGACGGGACTCGAACCCGCGACAACCACGTTGGCAACGTGGGGCTCTACCAACTGAGCTACTCTCGCCCTAAAAATCCATTAGATGAGGAGAAAATATAACCATGCCCCGTAAAAGCGTCAAGGTAGCCCAATGCCTCTTAGCCCTCGCCGCCTGCTTGGGCGCCGCCTGCCAGCAGGGGCCACCGGAGGAAAAATCGGCGTTGCCGCCCAAGGCGCGATGGCACAATAATCAGGGCGTGGTCTACATGGATCAGCACAACTACACCCGCGGTCGGGAGGCCTTTGCACGAGCGCTGACGCTGGCGCCCGACTACGCCGGTGCGAGGGCCAATCTCGGCATCGCCTACTACGCCCTCGGCAAATACGATAGCGCCGCCACCGCCCTCCAGACCGCCCTCGCTGTCGATGCCGACCTCCTCCACGCCAACTACGCCCTCGGCCTGATCTACAACGCCCAGGGCAAGGAGCACGACAAGGCACTCCGCGCCCTGCAGAAAGTCGCCGCTGCCGACGGGGACGACCCCCACGTGCGCTATTATATGGGGCAGATCAGGACCAAACTCGATCAGAGCGACGCGGCCATTGAAGACTTCCAGACGGCCATCCGCCTCGATCCATTCAACGTATCGGCCTATTATGGCTTGGCCAACCTCTACCGGCGGCTCGACCGCCAGGAGGATTGGCGCAGTACGCTCGAGCGCTTCAACGAGCTCAGCCAGGCCGGGCATCAGGGCATCAGCTCGTCGTATCAGGGTCAGGGCAAATACGCCGAAGCCATCGCCGACGCCGGAGGGGCCAATCCCGACCTCGACGATAAGACCGGCCCGTTGAGCTTTGTCGGGGGGGCGTCACCCGCATTTGCCGCGCGCTTTGCCGCCTCGGTCGACTACGACGCGGACACCCGACCCGATGTCCTGGCCGGAGCCAATGGCCTGTCGCTCTATGCCGGCGATACAAAAACGCCGACCACCCCCTTTAGCACACCTGCGAGCTTTGCGGCCCAGGGCGCGGTCTTCGGCGATATCGACAACGACGGCGGTGCCGACCTGATCCTCAGCGGCGCGGGCGGCACCCTGATCTACCGCGCCGAAAATCAGACCGGCCAATGGGCCGAGGCGGTAGCCTTAGCCATCGCGGCGACGGGCGCCGTCTTTGGCGACGCCGACCACGACGGCGATCTCGACCTCCTGACGCTGGGGTCGCGCGTCCACCTGTTGGCCAACGATGGGGAGGGCCGCTTCACCGATATCAGCGCCAAAGCCGGCTTCACTGCGGCGGCAGACCACGCGACCTTCACCGATTTCGACAACGACCGCGACATCGACATCGTCCTGCTCTCAACCGAGGGCGTCCGGGTCTATACCAACAATCGCGACGGCACCTTCTCCGAAATCTCCGCCGCTTTAAACCTCGAACGGGCCAAGGGCAGCGGCCTGGCCGTCGAGGATTTCGACCAGGACGGCTATATGGACCTGGCCCTGCTCTCAGCCAGCGGGCACCTGGAGACCTATCGCAATCGCGAGGGCCGCGCCTTCGCGATGGACCCCACCCCCCCCGCCCTAGCCGGCGCGCGGGAATTGCACTCCGCCGACCTCGACAACGACGGCGACCTCGACCTGCTCGCCGCAGGCGACGACCTGCTGCAACCCATCGCCTATGGCGAGGGTCAATGGCACCTCCATGGAACCCTAGGCCATCGCGACGGCGCGGCGCTGGTGGCCGACTTCGACGGCGATGGGCGGGTCGATATCTGGACCGGCGGTGTCGTCTTGCACAATCAGAGCCAGGGGGGGCAGTGGATCAAGATCGCCGCCCAGGGCCTCAACAGCAACCGGGCCGGTCTCGGGGCCAAGGTCGAAATAAAAACCACCAATCGCCTGCAGAAACGCGAGATCCGCGGCCAAACCGACGCATTGCACTTCGGGCTGGCGCAGAGCGACTCGGTCGAGTTCATCCGCATCCTCTGGCCCGGCGGAGTGCGCCAGACCGAGTTGGCCACTGGTGCCGGGCAGCGGCTCGAACTCACCGAACTCGACCGCAAGGGCACCTCGTGCCCGATCCTCTATGCCTGGGACGGCGAGCGCTATCGCTTCGTCACCGATATACTCGGCGGCGCGATCATCGGCTATCTGACGGCACCGGGCCAGTATTATCAGCCCGATACCGACGAATACGTGCGCCTGGGGCCGCTGGTCCCCAAAGACGATCGCTACATCCTGCAATTGGCTAATCAGCTCGAGGAGGTCATCTATGTCGACGCTCTCGAACTGATCGCCGTCGACCATCCGCCCGAACTGGAGATCTTTCCCAACGAGCGCCTGCTCTCGCAACCGCCCTACCCCAAATTTAAACTCTATCCCCTGCGCGACCTCCGCCCCCCCGTAGCCATCCGCGACCACCGGGGCCTGGACGCCTTGCCGCCATTGCAAGCCATAGACGACGAGTGGTACGAAGGATTCGCCCAGCTCGATATCCACGGCTATGCCGAAGACTACGCACTGGAGCTGAATCTGGGTGATCTCTCCAGAACTGCCCATCCGGTATTGGTAGGCTATGGCTGGGTCGACTACGCGCATTCGACCTCCAACTGGAGCGCGGCGCAGCGGGGGCTGACGCTCTACCCGCCGCGGCTCGAAGTCGCCGACGGCCGGGGGGGCTGGCTCGAAGTCAGCGCCGATATGGGATGCCCTGCCGGACTGCCCAAACACATGCTCTTCGACCTCAAAGGTCTCTTCCCCTCCGACGACTACCGTTTGCGGATAACGACCAACACCGCGCTCTACTGGGACCAGCTCCTAGTCGGCGACGCAGCGGATGCCCCCCTCGTCGTCCAGCGCCTCAAACCCAGCGGCGGCGACCTCCACTGGCGCGGCTATCCCGCCCACACCGCCGTCAAGGGCACCTTCGCCTTTCGCTACCACTACGACCAACTGCAACTGGAAGCG
>JAYYUU010000013.1:0-6620 GCA_036343835.1 Candidatus Latescibacterota bacterium
ATGGGCGTCTTGCAGGCCGTGTTTGTCGGCGCGTTGGCGCGTCTGGTCACTGCGATCTGCAGAGGCCCAGTAGACGGCATTGCCGCTTTGTTTGGCCGCCGCTGCGATGGAGATGCCCATCTGGCCGGGGTGGAGTATGCCGATATTGCGCTGTGCCATGGGGAGGTTGTCCTCGTTTACAGGTGCGGTATTAGTTGCGGTTTAGTCTTCGGATGTCTCTCGTCCCCGCCTGGGGTGCCGCGGTTGCCAACCGAGCTTTCCTTAGACGGCGCGCAGGATGCTGGTTTCGTCCCGCACATCGCCTTGTTGGTATTCGATATCGGCACCGCTCTCCCCAGCCAGATCGAAACCTCGGATCTGGTGATTGTCAGTACGCCGTTTTTGGACCAGCGAGTGACCGATTTTGCCCTCGCAGCCGGTGAGCAATAGTTTCATAGTGCAGGTTCTGGAGGACTATAACTCAACCGGTCGGCGATGGCGATACACCCGATGAGCAAAGGGTTGGCGCCAAGCCAGGCGACTTGGTCAAAGCGCAGCGCCAACAGGGCTGGTAAAGCGGTCAAACCCGTCACCAGATAGATCGTCAGTACTGCGCTGCGTCGCGACAGCCCCAATCGCACCAGGCGGTGGCTGATGTGGTTTTTGTCGCCGATCCAGGGTTTGGCCCCGTTGCGGATGCGGATTAGGTTGACGCTGGCGAAGTCGTAGACGGGGACGGTAAGGACCAATAGCGGGGCCAATTGGTGGGCGGCGAAGAGCGTGGCCTGGGCATAGGCCTGGCTTAAGATGACGGCTATGGCGCCGACGCTAAATCCGAGGAATAGGCCGCCGGCATCGCCCATAAAGATGGTGGCCGGGGGCAGGTTGTAGAGCAAGAAGCCGCAGACGGCGCCGAAGAGTGTCAGACAGAGGGTCGCCAGAGCGAAGTCGCGGACCAGCAAGGCCATAAAGGCCAAAAAGACCAGGGCAATGGCGGCAATGCCGGCGCTGAGACCATCCATATTGTCGAGAAAGTTAAAGGCATTGGTCATCGCACCGATCCAGAGGATGGTGAGCCCCATATTCAGGTAGGGCGCCTGCGGGAAGAATGCCAAACGACAGGTGGGCAATGCGCCGACTACGGCGGCGATTATTAAAAGCTGGGCGAGAAAGCGCGGCAGGGGGGGCAGGCCGCGCCAGTCGTCGGCGAGCCCGAGCAGGAATAGCGCCAGCCCGCCCAAAAGCAAGAGCGAAAGATCCGCCCCCAGGTGGACGAAGTCGGTCGCCACCCGCACCAGGTCGACCAGCCAGAAGATATTGCTCTCCATGGTCCATTGGCGCAGGTGGGGCAAGCCATAGGGCAGGGCGACGCTCAGGGTGAGAAAGACCCCACCCCCTATGGCGATGGCACCGCCTGAGGGGGTGGGCTGCTGATGCGACTTGTGGTCACCGGTCTCGGGGCGGTCGACCAGGTCGTAGCGCCAGGCGAGTCGCTTGACCAGCGGCACCGCCAGCGCCGCGATGAGCAAAGGCCCAAATACCAGGGGACAGAGGGGCAAAAGTGTATCCATATTCATCCAGGTGATAGAGTCGCCCTAATATAGGAGCAGGCTCTGGGCTTGACCACGGCAGAAAGGAAGGCGTGCGATATGTTGGCGATAAACGGGGGACCAAAGGTCCGCGAAACGCCCTTTCCCAAACGACATCTCTTTGGCGCGGAGGAACGTGCAGCGGCGCTGAAACTCTTCGATCAGGCGATGGAGAGCGGCAATGCGATTCACTATGGCGGCCCGGAGGAACTGGCCTATGAACGGGAATTTGCCGCGTTTATGGGCGAGGGTTATGCCGATCTGGTCAACTCGGGCACGACGGCGTGCTACGTGGCGCTGGGGGCGCTCGAGTTGGAGCCCGCTGGCGAGGTGGTGATCCCGCCGATTACCGATCCGGGCGGCGCGATGCCGGTGGCGCTATTGTGCCAGGTGCCGGTGGTGGCCGATGCGGCGCCGGGATCGTTTAACGCCGACGCCGCACAGATCGCGGCAGTGCTGACGCCCCAAACCCGAGCGATTGTCGTCGCCCATATCGCCGGCGAACCGGCGGATATGGATCCGATCCTGGAACTGGCTCGAGATCGCGGAATCCCGGTCGTCGAAGATTGCGCCCAGGCCCACGGGGCGCGCTACAAGGGCCGGATGGTGGGCACTCTGGGCGCTGTGGCCGCCTTTTCGACGATGAGTGGCAAGCACCATGCGACGGGCCCGCAAGGCGGTGTGGTCTTTACCCGCGATGAGGCACTGTGCTGGGAGGCCAAGCGCTTTTCTGATCGGGGCAAGCCCTTTAATACCGACGCCACTTCCAATCTGCGAGCCGGGCTCAATCTCAATGGCAATGATCTTGCGGCGGCCATTGGGCGGGTACAGTTGGGGAAAATTGGCGCGATGAACGAAAGGCGACGCCAGGTGGCGGCGCAGATCGAGGCGGGAATCGCCGGGCTCAAGGGGGTGCGGCTGGGCTGGCAGGCGGCGGAGACGGAAGGCGTCTACTGGTTTATGCGCTTTCACGTCGACGCCGCACAGCTGACGGTGGATAAGGACGGTTTTGCCGCGGCGATGGTCGCCGAAGGGATTCCGGTGACGGCCTCGTATCGCCATATCCCGTCCGAGGCGATTTGGTTTAGGGAACGGCGAGTGTTTTCCGGCAGCGACTATCCGTGGGGGTTACAGGCGTACAGGGGCGACCGCAATGCGAAATTCCCCTGTCCCAATGCTGTAGAAACAGTGAAGAGCCATTTTATTATGTCGATCCACGAGAATTGGGGCACGCGGGAGGTGGAGGATGTGGTGGCGGCGTTGGCGAAGGTGGAAGGGGCGTATTTGCGGTAGGCCGATGAAGATAGGACCACGGAAAATTCAACCGCAGCGCCGAGAGCCATCGACCTAGGCAAAGACCAGCGGCTGGTAAAAATCGGGTTGGTGAAAGCTGGGGTTGGGCGTGTCGACCGGTGCCCACGAGCCCCAGTGGGGGTGCGAGGTGCGGTCGCCGCACTTGTAGAAATTGCCCTGCCACTCGGTGCCGGGTGAGGGGATTGCAGCACCGAAGTACTGAGCAAACAGGGCGAAGGGGACGTGGTATTCGACTACCCAGGTCGTGGGGTCAACCCATTCCGGCTCGACGATTTTGGGCAAGGTCGTGGCCATCGGGATGGTATTCCCATCGGCGTCGCTAACATTTTCAGTGTCGCGGCCCCCTGCGCGCTCCTGGGGCGAAGGACAGCGGTGCAGGAGCATAGTGCCGCCGCAGTTGACTTCGAAGTTGAAATAGGCCTGCGAGCCCGGCACGGGGGCGACGAAGAACTCGACGCAGGAGTCGCTGCAGACCGAGTCCTGGAAGTGCTCGGCCACGGCGCGGACATAGCGGTCCTCGACGCGGAAGATAATGGCCAGCGCCTGCGCATCGTAGAGCACGCGCGCCTGGACGCGGGGGCGATGACCGGAGTCTTTCCAGGTAAAGTGGGTGATCTCCAGGGTCTCGGCGGCCTGCCATTGGGGACGAGTCCAGTCGGCGTCGGGCGTGGCTAGATGGTCGGTGCGGCAGATGGTGTAGCGCATGGCGTTCCCCAGCGGTGTGTAATGGTCCGTGTTGGATCAGCGTCCAATAATAACCAGCGGGGGAGCATTGTGAAAGCCGCCTCCTGACCGCCGCGTTCTATCTAGCTGTATCTGGCTGATTTAGCTGTTTGACAGGGAGGGAGGCCCCCAGTATTTTCTAGAGAGTATTGAGCGATCGGCGTCCGGCGGCGGCCAGGTGCCGGTCGTTTATTTGCGAAAGGGATGCACTTTGCGCAGAGCGATCCTCTCCATTGCGGCCACGCTGTTCTTTTGCGGAGCGGCCCAGGCCCAGTTGCAGACCATTGTCACCGATCATTTCCGGGTGCATTATTCGACCGGGACCGAGGGCACGGCGCGGCGGGTGGCCGAAACCTGTGAGGAAGTTTTCCCCACGCTGGCGGCCGCCTATGACTACTATGACGATTTTCGCACCATCCACGTCATCGTCCTCGATAGCTCGGATCGGCTCGGCAATGGTTGGGCCGACTACTATACCAACACCATGGCGATCTGGGCCACCCACCTCGACTTCGAGTTGCGCGGCAGCCACGACTGGATCAAGAATGTGGTCACCCACGAACTGACGCATATTATCACGCTCAACAAGGCGCGCAAAAAGTGGCCGTTTCAGTTCGCGCTGATCTCGGTTTCGCGTTTCGATTCCAACCCCGATATCACCTTCCAGTTTCCGCTCTACCACCTCAATACCCCGCGCGGCTGGTCCGAGGGCATCGCCCAGTACGGGGCCTACAAATTTGGCTACGATACCTGGGATTCGCACCGCGATATGCTGCTGCGGGTGGCGGTGCTGGAGGACGATCTGCTCTCTTGGGAAGAGATGGGGTCAACGCTGGACCGGGCGGGCAAATTCTACGGGGAATTCGTCTACAATCAGGGCTACTCGATGATGGTCTATATCCATCAGCAATACGGCCCGGAAAAGGTCGACGAACTGACCCACCACGTCGGCTCAATGAGCTTCGATCCGGCCATCCGCCAGGTATTGGGCGTATCCGCCGACCAGTTCTACGCCGACTGGGCCACCTTCCTGGCAGAGAACTACCGCCGGCTCGAAACCGAGATCCGCAGCCGGGGCTTTTTCGAGGGCGTGCCGCTCGACGAGGTCAACGAGGGCGTGCTCGAGTACCACCCCGCGCTCGCTCCCGACGGTAGCAAGCTGGCCTATCTCACCAGCGAGAAGCAGGACTACGCAATTACCGTCCTCAAGATCTACGACTTTCAGACGGGGAAGAAGAAGAAACTCAAGGACTTCACCGACACGCGGGTGTCGTGGTCGCCCGATGGCGAGGAATTGGTTTTTACCCGCAACAAGGGCGGTTTCAACGACCTTTATATCTACAATTTGGAACGGGACAAGGAGCGCCGCATCAGCGCCAATTTGCGCGCCAAGGATCCCTCTTTCTCGCCCGACGGCCAGCGCATCGCCTTGGTGCAAAACGAGGAGGGTACCAAAAATCTCGGCCTGATCGACCGCGACGGCACCGACCTGATCTATCTAACCAACAACAACGACGCCACCCAGTATAGCGCGCCGCGCTTCTCACCCGATGGCGAATGGCTACTCTTCAGCCTCTTCCGCGGTGAAGACCGCGATATCGCAATGATTCGCGCCGACAGCCCGCCGCGGCCCAAGATCTTCGATCGCAGATCCGCTTCCTCGATGGAGAAGATGATGGCCAAGATGATGGCCAAGAAGGGTCTGGGTGAGGACGGCGAGGAGCAAGGCGAGAAAGAGGAAATAGACGTCTTTCCCGACAGCGTCGCCTTCGCCCATCTCGATTCGTCGGGTTTCCGTCCGCTAGTGGCTTCGCACGCCGATGAGCGCGACCCCTTTTGGCTGCCCGATGGCTCGGGCTTTCTATTTGCTTCGGACCAGAGCGGGATCTTCAATATCTATCGCTATCGCATGGAAAATGGCGAGGTCGAGCAGTTGACCAATGTGGTCGGCGGGGCCTTCGTGCCGACGGTGGCCAACGACGAGGTCGTCTACAGCTCCTATCATTCCAACGACTATAGCCTCTACCGCTTCAAGCTGGGCGAGTTCGAACGCGCCGCCTATTTCGAGCCGGTGGCGATGCGCGACTACCAGTCGATTTTCGACGGACCCAAACTCACCGAGCAATACAAGGTCGGCCGCTACAGCGGGCGCAATGTACTGCGCTATATCCCGATCTTCCAGGTTGGCCCGACCTTTGTCGGCAATACCTTCGGCCTCAACCAGGCCAGCGGCGGCATGCAGTTTTCCACCGGCGATATGTTCGGCGGCCAGGAGTTGGTGGCCTGGGGCATCGTCGGCAAGAATATGCGCGACGCCACCGATCTCAATACCGACTTCGGCTTTTTCTACGAGCGCCGGCTCCGCCCGCAGGTGGGCAATAATCGCATCTTTAATCCCTCGTTCTACATCGCCGGGCGGCGGCGCGAGATCGACAACTTGATCAAGACCAACCAGGTGACGATCGACACCCTGGCCCCGACCAATATCTACCCGGTCCCCGTCGATTCGGTGACCAGTTTGCTAATCCCCGACGCCGAGCAGTACATCTACCAGGGCAATAGTCGACAGGACCTCTTCAAGACGGTCCTCGACCAGCTCGCCGTCGGCATCGACATACCGCTGACCCGCCGCACCCAGCTCAGCGGCCTCTATATGTATCGCAACTACGCCGAGAGCTGGACCTTGCGCCGGTTCAGGAGCCTGAACCAGATCTATCTGATCCAGGATGGCGTCGACGTGTCCGGGGTCCTCGATCCGGGGCTGTTAGGCCAGGATACCCTGCTGGTCGATAGCGAGGATCCGCTGGGTTTCTACAGTGGAGTGGACTTCTTCAGCACCCATCTGATGAGCGTGTCCTGGCGCTACCAGAAAATCAATCCCACGGCCGACCAGAGGATCAACCCGTCGGGTCGCGCGCTGGCGATGATCTACCGCTATATGCTGCCGACCATCGCCGATTCGCTGGCCCAGCCGATCTCGACCGATGGGGTCCCCCGCGACCAGTTCGTCGGCGT
>JAYYUU010000014.1:0-7428 GCA_036343835.1 Candidatus Latescibacterota bacterium
CGACGCCGCGTAGATCGGGTTGTGCTCGGTGGTGAAAGCCGAATTGCTCTACGGGGCGCGCAAAAGCGAGCGAGTCGCAGAGAATTTAAAATTGCTCGCCGAGTTTTTTACGCCCTTTTCCAGCATTTCATTTGACGACCAATGTGCCGAGTATTACGGGACGATTCGCGCCGACTTGGAGCGGTCCGGCCAACCCATTGGTCCCAACGACTTAATGATCGCCGCCATTGCCCGGGCGCACGATCATGTATTGGTGACCCATAACACGGGAGCGTTTTCGCGCGTAGTGGGATTGCGGATCGAAGACTGGGAGTCGGACGAGGGATAATCCGGGTTTATCTGGTATTTAATCGCGCAGAGATCATACTGGCAAAAGAGAAAATTGTCATCAAGGCGGAGTAGATAAAGTATGGCGGATAAGATGAAAGTATTGGTCACCGGCGCCGCTGGATTGGTCGGGGGGCATTTGCGCACGCACTGGGGCGACCGCTATATGCTGCGGTTGGCCGATATCGCGCCGGTAGAGGATCTGGCGGCGCACGAGGAATTTGTCGAGATGGATATTACCGACTACGACGCGTTTCTCGCCGTCTGCCAAGGCGTGGACGCGGTGGTGCACCTGGCCGCGGATCCAAGCATGGAGGCCGAGTTTTACCAGACGCTGCTGCCGCTGAATATTATCGGCTGCTACAATGGCTTTGAGGCGGCGCGCGAGGCGGGATGCCAGCGGATCGTCTTCGCCAGCAGTATCAATGCCATCCTCGGCTATGGTCGGGAAGGAGAGCCCGTGCCCTGGGACGCACCGGTCTATCCGATCAATGTCTACGGGGCGACCAAATGCGTTGGCGAGGCGCTGGGGCGGTCCTATGCTCACCAGCACGGGCTGTCGTGTATTATGGTGCGGATCGGCGGGGCCGCCTGGCGGCAGGGGCCCGACCAGAATCCGGTCCGGTCCGAGGCCGGGATCACCGCCCGCGACCAGGCCCAACTCTTCGCCCGTTGTTTGGAGGCGCCGGCCGAAGTCGACTTTAAAATCGTCCACGGCACGTCCAACCACACTCGGCAGTGGATGGATCTCGAAGTGTCGCGCGAATTGGGCTACGAGCCGGAGGACGGCACGGCGATGGGCTGAGTCGGAGGGGGTGAATGAACGAATGGCAGAAGACCGGATCGCCCGAGGCGGTGATCCGGTCTTCTGTGCAATACCCCAGGTGGGTTTTGCCGTCGTCTGCGCTATACAACTGAACTGATGTGCAGTATATTAAAAAAGAAGGAATAACAGTTTTATCAGCGATGGGCAATTATGGATTCCAATGGTCACAACGCCGCGGCTGAGCGCGGTTTTCTACTCCACGTCTTCCACCGCCCATACAAGGGACGCGACGTTCTCTACGCGGTGGGCAAGCTGGAGTGCGGCGCGACCTTCGGGCTGATGGACACCCGGTTGCGCCCCTTCTGCTATTGCCGCGTTTCGGATCGCGAGGGGGTGGAGCGACGGGTGGGAGAGCACGGGGCGGAATTGGTCGATGGAGATTTGGCGACCATCGATGGCGAGCGGGTCTTGCGCGTCGAGTGTCCGCGTGTGGGCGCTCTGCGCCGGTTGGGTCGGCAACTCGAGCAAGACGGGATCCGCACCTATGAGGCGGATCTCAACTTCGGTCTGCACTGCCTGATGGAAGCGGGTCTGCGCGGGGGGGTGCAAATCGAGGGCGCGTGGCAGGTGGGCAAGGGCGTCGACCGGGTCTATGTGGACCCGCTGCTCAGCCCCGCCGACTACGAGCCCGAGCTGGCGCTATTGGTGCTGGATATAGAAACCGCCCCCGACGCCTCGGAAGTCTACGCGGTGTCGCTGGTGGGGGGTGGTCCCGACTCAAAGCACCGCGTTGAGGAGATTTACCTGGTCGGTGATCCGGCCGCAGACGACCCTGTCAATCTTCACTGCCATGCCGACGAACGCGCCTTGCTCCAGGCCCTGGCCGCACGGGTACAGGCGATCGATCCGGATATCCTCTCGGGGTGGAATGTCATCGACTTCGATCTCAAGGTGCTGCAGGCGCGTTTTGAGGCGCATGGGCTGGCCTTCAACCTGGGCCGCACCCAGGACGCCTCGTGGTATCGCGAGAGCCAGGTCTGGGGCGGCAGCCGCATGGTGGTCTACGGGCGGCAGATCCTCGACGGGCTGCACCTAGTCCGCGCGACCTTGCAGCGCTACGACGACTGGCGCTTGGGCACGGTTGCCCGCGCGGTGCTCGGCCGGGGCAAGACGCTTGAGCCGGAAGACGACGAGACGATGCCCGAAGCCATCGCCCACGCCTACGAGCGCGACCGCGCGGCCTTTTGCGCCTATTGCCTGGAGGATTCGCGGCTGGTGTGGGATATTTTAAAAAAAGAAGGCCTGGTCGCGCTGACGGTGCGGCGCGCGCGGCTGATCGGCCTGCCGATGGAAAGGGCGTGGGGCAGCGTGGCGGCCTTCGACTTTATGTATATCAGCGCGCTGCGCCGGCGCGGGGTGGTGGCGCCGACCACCGGCGTGGACCGCCGCGAGGGCCGGGGCGCGCCGGGGGGGCTGGTCATCGAGCCGCAGGTCGGGCTCTACCGCCATCTCTTCGTCTTCGATTTCAAGAGCCTGTATCCGTCGATTATGCGGACCTTTAATATCGACCCCTTGAGCCATGCGCGGGCAGGCGATGACGCGATCACCGCGCCCAATGGCGCGTGCTTCGACCGCGAGCGGGGGATTCTGCCGGCAATGCTCGAGGAATTATGGACTCAGCGCGAGGAGGCCAAAGCGCGCGGCGATGCGGTGGCTTCCTTTGCCTACAAGATCATTATGAACTCCTTCTACGGAGTGCTGGCGACGGGGAGTTGCCGCTTCGCCGCAGACGAGTTGGCCGGGGCGATTACCGAGTTCGGGCACTATATCCTGCGCTGGGCGCAGGGGCGTCTGGAGGAGTGGGGCGTGCGGGTGATCTACGGGGACACCGATTCGGTTTTCGTCGATCCGGGGCTCGCTGAGGATTGTCCGGCGGCAGAGGCCCGGGCGCTGGGGGAAAGGCTCTGCGCGGAGGTCGACGAGGCGTTGGCGGAGCACATTGAAGCAGAGTACGGGGTCGAGTCGCGGTTGGAGCTCGAGTTTGAGAAGTGCTATGCGCGCTTTTTGCTGCCGCCGATGCGCGGCAGCGAGAAAGGTCGGGCCAAGGGCTACGCCGGGCTCTGGGTCTCAGGCGAGGGCGAGCAGCTCGATATCGTGGGGATGGAGGCAGTGCGCCGCGATTGGACCCGACTAGCCCACCAGTTGCAGCGGCAGCTATTGGACTTGCTCTTCCACGACGCGGGGCCAGAGGCTATTGAGCAATGCGCGGTGGAGTGGGTGCGGGCGTTGCGCGCCGGCGAAAAAGACGCGGACCTGGTCTATCGCAAAAGCCTGCGCAAATCCGTGGCCAATTACACCCGCAATGTGCCGCCGCACGTGCAGGCAGCGCGGTTATTGCCCAAGCCACGGGGCGTGATCCAATACGTGGTCACCCGCGACGGTCCGCAACCGGTGGGCCACCTTTCGGCGCCACCCGACTACGAGCACTATGCCCGCAAACAAATCGAACCACTATTGTCGACGATTGCGCAGGTCAGCCCGATCGATGTGGAGTCGGCGATGAAGGGGGCGACGAGTCTCTTTGGGGCCGAGGTCTGGGCGGATTTAAAGCGCAAGGCAGAATAAAAAAGGGCGAGCCGCCCGGCCCGCCCTTCAGCATCGATGTTCTTAGCCTGCGCTAATCTACTTTGCCGCGCATCGCCGTGCGTTGTTTCTGCCGTTCGGACTCGTTTTTTTTGAATTCGGACAATTCTCTTTTGAGCTTGCGGATCTTGGTGCGGATCTTCTTGCGCTTGTTCTCGAGCTTGAGCTGCTCGCGGCCGGAGACATTTTTTTTCGATTGAGCCTTGTTGAGCTGGCGAACGGCTTCCAGCCGACTCTGGTTGACCACCTCGATGGCTTTGCGCATAATTTTGATCAACTGCATCGTGACCATTTTGGCGACGATGGCTCCGGCCATGGCGACCAGGGCGGCGATCATGGCTAGGCGTTCGAAGTTGAGTTCCACGTAGCTCATCTCCTGCTCCGCCTTAAAGGGTAGATAAGTTTAGTGCTAATGTAAAATAAAAGAGCGCAGCGCAGCATAATGGTATAGATCGGCTGCTAACTCCAGACCCCGCGGAAAAATCGCAACCAATTGCCGTGGAAGATGGCTTCGATATCCTCGGTTTTATAGCCCTTGGTGCGCAGGAGTCCGTCGAGTTTTTGCAGATCGGCGATCGTATCGAGGTCGCCCGGGGTCTGCTCGGTGCCGTAGCCGCCGTCTAGGTCGGAGCCGATGGCGGCGTGGCGGGTGCTGCCGGCGAGTTGGCAGACGTGGTCGATGTGGTTGGCGACGGCTTCGAGGGTGAGGACTGCGGGGTTGGTTTCGCCTTTGACCCAGTCCGGGTAGAGCATCCACGCGTCGAGCGCGGCGCCGACGACGCCATTGCGCGCGATGATGGCGTTGAGCTGTTCGTCGGTGAATTGGCGCTGGTGCGGCACGAGGGCGCGGCAGTTGTTGTGGCTGGCCAGCACCGGGCCGGAGAAGTTATCCAGCGCTTCCCAGAAGGCCAGGTCGGCCAGGTGGGTCAGGTCGAGGACGATGCCAGCTTTTTCCATCTCTTTGAGCAGCGCGGGGCCTGCTGCGGTGAGGCCGCCTTCGGTGCCAGTGCCGTGGGCGTAGGCGCTGATGCCATAGTGCGAGAGCGAGACGACGCGCAGACCGTCTTCATACCAGGCATGGACCTGCTCGGGCCAGGCGATGGGGTCGGCGCCTTCCATGCTGAGGATAAAGCCGAGGGGCGGAGCTGCATCGCTGTGCGATGAGCCCATCTTCGATACGGTGTCGGGGTTTTGTTGCCAGGCTTCGACGTGCTGGTCGAGGCCTTCGGTGTCGGAAATCATCCGGGCTTTGTTTTGGGCTTCGAGGACTCTGTAGTAGGCGAGCTGGCCCTGGGCGCGGCCGTAGGATATTTCCTGGGTGGCGTCGTCGTTTGGATTAGATCCCGGGCGGGTGGCGCGGGCGATGACGGTGACGACGGAGAGGAAGACCTCGCCTTTGCGCATTGCGGGGAAAGTGGTGGTGTTGCGGCCTCTGCCCGGCTCGGTCATTTCGCGTTCTTTCTCGTGGGCGCGGAGGTCGGCAATTTCGAGATCGAGATTGCGGTTGAGGTTGAGGGCGTTCATGGAGAGGTCGAGGTGGGCATCTATTAACAGCATGTGCCGGGGCCTTTCTTAAAAGTGATGCAGCGGGGCTTAATTATCAGTGTGCGTTCTTTCCAGGGATTCATATGCACCGATCATATTGGAGTATGTCGCAACTGCCGCCGGATCAGGCTCGATCGTCGATCCTGTCATGGGCTCAGTAAAAGGTCCGACTGTCTCCTGCCACGAAGTACCCGTTGCTGACTGATGCGCATGCGCCGCCCGCAATGCCGCGCCCAGCGCCCCCGAGTTCGTCGTCTCGAAGCGGTGGACCGGGCAGTTGTGGACATTGGCGTAGACGCGCAAGATTTCGGCATTGGCCGAGGCGCCGCCGGTGACGTAGAGCGAGGAGGTCTCGACGCCCATCCAGCGGGCGTGGATGCTGGAGGACAGCGCCTGGGCCTCGATAACGGCGCGGACATTGGCCCGAGGATCGGTCTCGTCTAGGTTGTGGCGGACGACATTGGGCGCGGGAACTTTGGGGACGATTTCCGGGGCGAAGTAGGGCAGCATCAGACCGCCATTGTTGCCGGGGGGCGTGGATTGCAACGCCGCGGTAAAGCCGTCCCAATCGAGACCATAGAGGTCGCGTACCGCCTCGCGGGCCAGGCTGCCGTTGAGATAGCAGATCAGCGCCATATAGTGCGCGCCGTCGGGCGAGGCGAAGACCGCGCCCTCGCCTTCTTTGGAGGTGCGCGGTTGGTCCATGCAGGCGAAGAGGGTGTCGGAGGTGCCCAAGCTCAGGGCGACCTGGCCGGGCGTGACGAGGCCGAGGCCGATAAGGCTGCAGGGATTGTCTCCGGAGAAGGGTAATACCAGGCAGTCTTTAGCAAAACCATAGCGGCCGACGTAGTAGGGGCTGATGGGGCCGGTGGGTTGGCCGGAGGGGGCGATGGGCAGGAGTTTGGCGGCGAGTTCGGGGGCGGTGGCGTCGAGTGCGACCGCACTCCATTCTCTCGCGGCGATATCCATCATAGAGGTGCCGCTGCCATCGCCGGGGTCGACGCCGACGAGTTTTCCGGCGAGCAGGCTGGCGACATAGGAGCTGACCAAGCCGATATGGGCGGTGTCGGCATAGGCTGAGGGCTCGGTCTGAAAGAATTTGCGGATCTGCGGGCCGCTAAAGCGCTCGAAGGCGGTGTTGCCGGTGAGGGTCAGGAGCTGGTCGCGGCCCCCGACGCCGGCTTCGATTTCGCCGCATTGCGCTAAAGTCGAAGTGTCCATCCAGATCGGGGCGGTGTTGCGGGAGAAGATATCGGCGAGCTGATCTTTGAGCGTTTTTTTCGCGATGAGGTTTTCCAATGCGGCGGCGGCGCTGCCATTTAGATAGACGGTGCCGTGTTGTTGGCCACTGCCGGCGATGGCCTGTACCTGGCCCAAATCACGCCCCTGGTCTACGAGCGTCTGCAAGAGCAAGTCCAGCGCTTCGACCCACATCAGCGGCGCGCTGTGGACCGCGCCTGCGCCCAGCTCGAAAACGCCGTTTTCGACGCCGTAGGCATCCTTGAAATGCGCGTCGAAGTTGATCGACTCTTCGGCGGTGATCGTCCCGGTCTCGGTGTCGATGAGCAAACCGGTGATGGATTGGGTGCTTGAGTCGATGCCCAGGTACTTGCCCATAAAAAACCTCTTCTTTATTATGTTTTGTATCTGCTAAGCGCTAAACTTAAGCAATTTGTCCAAGGGGAAGCAAAGCAATGGAGGCATTGGCCGCCCAGTCTGAAACCACTGGGACCCTGGCTGTAGTGGACCCGGAAGTCGAGGCGATCATCCGCGCCGAAAACCGGCGTCAGCACAACAAGATCCGCCTGATCCCATCCGAAAACTACGCCAGTAGCGCGGTGCTCGAAGCCACGGGATCGATTCTGACCAATAAGTATTCCGAAGGCTATGCCGGCGCGCGTTATTACGAAGGCCAGCGCGAGATCGACAAGATCGAGACGCTGTGCGTCGAACGCGCCAAGGAGGTCTTTGGTGCCGAGCACGTCAATGTCCAGCCCTATTCGGGCTCGCCGGCCAATCAGGCGGTCTACGTAGCCCTCTGCCAACCGGGTGATGTGGTGATGGGTCTGTCGCTGGCACACGGGGGGCATCTGACGCATGGCGATAAGGTCAGCGTCTCGGGTATGCACTACCAGGCGGTGCAATAC
>JAYYUU010000015.1:0-5141 GCA_036343835.1 Candidatus Latescibacterota bacterium
CGCTCTCACGCGCCGGAGCAGCTGCATGTTGTATCCAACCCTGAATCAGTGGACCAGTCGCCGCATGAGAATGAGCGGTGGCGGCATGACCCCGTCCAATTGCCGGGCGCTGGCGCAGACTTTCTACGGTGCCGGCGCCGATGGGTTGACGATCTACGCGCCCGTTGCCGGGTTCATGCGGTCGCCGCCTTTCTTCCCGCAGACGCTGCAGGTGCTCCACGAACTGCGCGATCCAGTCCGGGTCGCCCGGGGCGACAGGCACTACATTTTCGATCCTACCTGGGAAGGGGAAACCGCCTTCGGTCAGGATCGCTGTACGACCGGAGTCGTCAAGGCGATGCGGGTCGTCCTCGAGCGCGGCGCGGCGAAGCCGTCCGGGGAATATCTCTTCCGCCTGTACGAACGCATGGACCGCGTCCGCCAGGCGACATTGCTGCTGCGGGGCAGTCTTACCGCGCGGGACGAATTGGAGGTCCTTCTCAATGGCGTCCCCATGGCGCCGGGCCCCCTCGGGCAACGGAACGCCAGATTTCTCGAAATGGCTTCCGCCGTCCGCTGGTTTCCCGTGCCCCCGGACGCGGTGGCCTACGGTCAGAATCAGCTGACCATAAGCCTGGTCGAGGCCGACCCTCAAACGAGTGCTGATATCGTCATTGACGAGGTCGAATTGTGGATACAGCCGAAATGATGAGTCCGTCTCAATAACGCTAAGCCGTCGGCGAATTTTGCGGTTCCAAATATCGTTGATGGTATCGAAGTATTTTATGTGGCTCTTGGCGCAATCCGTCCCATCGCCATCGGGATCGCTAGAAATCTTGCTGGCCTCCTCCCGACACAGGCAGTCCTTATCGCCCTCCTCCATCGTGCTCCAGATATCCGGGTCGTCGACGGCTATGGGGAAATACTGTTGCTCCTGGTCTCACAGCATCTTCGCCGATATCCGCCAGCGGGACTGCAATGGGTTGCTTTCAAAACACGTGAATGCACACCCGCTGCCAGGGCCAACTGTCAGGCCAATTAGTCGCTTACTCCATCGCCGACAATCGGAGCATCGGTAAACAGGCAACCGTAACGGCGTTCCCATTCTGGACTTTCCTGTACCCAATCGGTGGCTGCCAACCAAAGTACGTGGTCGGGCATAATTATCTCGCTGCTCCTTTCCCAGCTCCCAGCTGTAGAGGTATGACATAGACCTCGTCGTTGCAGGCGACGTACAGCAAGGACCCGTCGGGCCGCCCAGGGCGCAACTGCGCGGTTGCTTGGGCGTAGAACCGATGGGTACGGGGAAATTGATGATCCCCAGCAAATCGCCCGTAGCGGCAAAGACCTGCACGCCGAAGCGCGAACTCACGTAGAGCCGTCCTGCTGTATCCACGACCATACCGCCGGCCTCAGCATCGACCGTCTTCTCCACCCCGCGGGCCCCGTAGCGTCCGTCGGCACGGAATAATTCGGCGAAAAATCGCCGTTGGCTCAGTGTTCCATTGGCGCCGATGTCCAACACCGATATTGCCGTATCCCCGGCCGCGGTGAAAAAGAGTCGCGGCCCTGTCGGGTCCAGCGCCAGATTGCGGGCCTGCAAGGTCGTATCGGTCCAAACTGGATGGATGTTGCCCTCAGCGGGGCGATACTGGATCCGTCCGCCATTGCCGCTGTCGACCGCAGTGGCAAAATAAATCCCGCCCCCGCCATCGACGGCCAGGGCTTCCGGCTTGCCCGACCCCTGGCCGTTATCGACCAAAGTCGCTCTTATCTGGCCCTGAGTGTCCAGCCGCACAATGCGCCCGCTACCGGCCTCAATTGCGACCAATTGCGCCGCTGGCAGGGGGGCCAGAGCATCCCAAGCCGCCTCGCTTGGCAGTTGGCGCGAAATACCCTCAGAATCCAGTACGTGCAAACTGCTATCGCCGTAGGCGAAGTAGAGCACATCGCTCTGCCAGGCCAAGCGCAATTCCGTGAAATCCCCAAACGAAAATATATCCAGGCTATCCGGCGCTGCCTCAATTACCTGCCTGGGCTGCTCTTGCACCACCTCCTGCAAACGCGCCTGCCGGTCGAGCAGTAGATGGGAATAGGAGGTCCGCGGCAAGCCCACCAGCAGCAAAAGTAAGTGCAGTCCGACCAAAGCGGCCAGGGCCAGACGCCCGGAAAAACGGATGATATACTGGCTGAGCAAATAACTGGTCAACCCCGCGGCGCCGAAAACCAGGGCGAATTTGACCCCAGTGGGCAAATCCCAGGTCAGCATTAAGAGGCGAAACACCAGGATGAGCGGGTAGTGCACAAGGTAGACGAAATAGGAATTGGCCGCCATGCGGGCATTGAAGGCCGAGGGCATTATTCATATAGCGGTAGGTCAAGCCAATGCCAACGGCCAGCCAGATAAGCCCCAACAGACTTTCCCCCATAATGCCGAAGAACAGCAAAACAAATTGGGGCATGACCTCGCGACCGAGGAAATAGAGAGCGGCGGCGGTTCCGCCCGCCAGCAATAGACAGCCGCATAACAGCCCGATCAGTCGCCAGCCCGGTACCTGGCCGTCGATAAACCAGTTGCGCCTGCGGGCGTACAGGCCGAGGATAAAAAAACCACCGTAAGTGGCAAAAGCGGTCGGCGAAAACTGGACGAAGAATCCCAACACCCCGTTGGGCGTATCCAGCACCGCGAATAGCGTCTTGAATACGGCGATACCTGCCGCCCCCAGCAAAAACACCTTGAACATGGACAGCGGCACTGTAGCGGCCATCCGCGGCGCCGGTCCCCACTTTTTCCAGGCCTACCGCCCCACCGCCATTAACGCATAGAGCTGCAATAGCACCGAGGTGAACCAGAAGTGCATCTGGTGGTATTGTGAGGGTTGGGCACAAAGGCGATGGGTGTGATCAGCTCGTAGAAGCCGCTTTTGATAAAGGCCGTCCAGAAATCCCAATAGGAAGCCGAAGTCAGCCCATTGAACGACTGGCTATAATAGCCCAGGAAGGGCATGAGGGGGCCGATCAATACAATGCACAGCAGCCAGGGCACGCCCAGCCGTTCGAATTTGCGCTTGAAAAAACCAATCCCGCCGCGCTCCTCCAGAGAAGGCAAAGCAAAATAACCGGCGACGAAAAACAACAGCGGCATGCGTGGGATGAAATTGATAATGCGGCGGACAATCTGAAAAAAACCGCCGATCTGGGGCTCTTGGAAATATTCGGGCCAGCCTGAATAGCCGGCCGAGACGTGGAAGAATAGGACGTAGAGGACGATCACATAGCGCAGATTGTCCAGGAAGAGCAGACGTTGCTTCTGGACCTGGGTTTGGTCCATAATCTATTTTTCGCCCGGTTTGCGGTACTTGGCTGCATAACTATCGCCCTCGGGGTCGTACGAGACCTGCACCCGCCCGTCCCGCACTTGCAGACGCGGAATGGTGCGGTCGCGGGCATCGCGCTCGGGTCCGCGCATGACGGCGAATTGCTCCTCGGTCATATCCTCGACCATATCGCCCCAGCGCTCCTTGGGGTCGACCACGCCGCCGCTCCAGGTGGAATTCTTCGACTGGTATTTGATCAATATGCCGCGCCTCGGGATGGGATTCTTCCAGGCCAGGGCCCCGTGGGTGCAACCGCCGTCCATAAAAAAGAGCACATCGCCGGCCCGCATCGCCGGTTGCACTACCAAGCCCATAGTCTCGTCGCAGGTACGCACGCCCGGTGGCTGGGAATAATGCGTCTTATGGCTGCCCGGCACTGCGGCAAAACCGCCCAGCCCCGGCTCGACATCGCGCAATTGCCAGGCCACCGTCACCGTTTCGGCGTAACTGCGACCGTTTTTGAAATAGTAGCCGCGCGACGGGCTCATGGGCTCGTTGCCGTCGTGCAGCGAATGCCCGGAGGTCCCCAGCACGGCACAAAATACCGCCCCGCCGCCGGTGCGGTAACCGCTGCCGCCCATCCACGTTAAGCGGTCGACTACGGTAGGATGGGCCAACATGCGGCGGAAAGGCTCGTTATAGGGGTCGGGAAATTCGCTCAGTCCGCCCAACAGGGGCCGCCCGGTGCCGGCCTGGCTCCTGGAGCCACCCGACAATTCGCTGCCTACCTGGATCCGGTCCTGGAACTTATCCACCGCCTCATTGGCCCGAGCCAGCCACTCTTCGTCCATCACCCCGCGCACCACCAGATAGCCATTGAGATCCCAACAGTAAAATTCCTTCTCGTCGATGGTCGAGTTGGGATCGCGGATATAGATAGAGGGATGGATATCGTCGCGGCTATTTTCCACCCAGGTTTTGTCGCTATCGCTATTGAGCACCGGCGGCGGGTTATAGCCCGCATGACCCGGCGTGTGCAAAACAGCCCGCACCGGGGCCGGTTCGTGCCGCGCCCACTCCGGCACGGGATCGGCATCGGCGCCAGGTCCGGGACCGTTCGATTGGATCATCGCCCGGGCAGCGTAATCGTATACCAGCAGGCGTCTGGGATGGTTGGCCCAGACCTGAAATCCTTGCAATGTCGCCCCGGCCAGCAAAAATAGATCGCCCGCTTTGAACGCCACCTGTTTGACCAGGCCCATATCGTCGGTCCCCGAGAGTAGGT
The DNA here is from genome assembly GCA_036343835.1 of Candidatus Latescibacterota bacterium. Lineage (GTDB taxonomy): Bacteria > Latescibacterota > UBA2968 > UBA8231 > UBA8231. The sequence continues at coordinate 4,582 of JAYYUU010000015.1, forward strand.
CGGCCGGGGTCGCCACATTGCTCTTGTGGCTGGCCTGCACCACCTGCACGCCCCCCGCGTCCTCCTCCACATCCTCCAGAGCCCAGATTGCCCGCAGGCCCGCACTGCAGCGTCGGCCGTTCTGGATATAGTAGGCCCGCGACGGATTGCGCGGCTCGTCGCCGCCGGCCAAGCTGCCCTTGCCTTGCCCCGGTTCATGGCCCAGTAAACGGGGGGGCTGGTCCAGCCGGAAGCCGTGTCCTATAAGCTGATTGAGATACCATACCAGTTGCGGCTGGATAAGCAAATCCCGAAACAGAGCCCGTTGCGGCTGGGGCCATCCCAACATTCCCTCACTCTCCCCGACATCATCCAGCGCCTCATTCAAAGCTGCTACCAGTCCTTTGCCCAGAACGCCTGGAACGTGCAGATACCCCGCCACATCAAATGCGTAATTCTCTTCGTTGCTCATCGTCTGGCGATCCATATCGGCCTCCTTTGTATAGACCCTGATCGTTCCAGTTTAGCAACCTGTCACCGAAGAATTCAAAACGCTTTTGGCCGCCTCCAAAAGCCAAGGT
>JAYYUU010000016.1:0-7000 GCA_036343835.1 Candidatus Latescibacterota bacterium
GCGAAGTCGATATAGTCTTTGAGCCAGTGATAGGTAATTTTCATAAGGCCTTGGTAATATTGGTAATAGCCGCAGGGGCGGAACTGTCCGCCTCAGAATTGCCGGGTGAACCGCAGGTCGTTTTCGAGAAAGAGCCGGATATCGTCGATGCCGTGCCGGATCATGGCGATTCGCTCAAGGCCCATCCCAAAGGCGAAGCCGGTGAACTCCTCCGGGTCGTAGCCCACCGCTGCGAATACCGCTGGATCGACCATGCCGGCGCCGGCGATTTCGATCCAACCGGTTCCCTTGCAGATCGAGCAGACCGCGTTTTGCCCGCCACAGATCGAGCAGGTGAAGTCGTATTCGACGCTCGGTTCGGTGAAGGGGAAGAAATGCGGGCGAAAGCGCACCTTGGTCTCCTCGCCCAGGACCTGTCGACCCATCGCCTCGATCGTGCCCTTCAAATCGGCAAAGGAAACCCCCCGGTCGACGTAGAGGCCCTCGATCTGGTGGAAGGCGAAGTGATGGGTCGCGTCGACGGTCTCCTTGCGGTAGCAACGCCCCAAAGAGACGATTCGCACCGGGGGCGGCGTCCGTTCCATAACGCGGATCTGCACCGTGGAGGTGTGGGTGCGCATCAGCCCGGTGTCCTCGAGATAGAAGGTGTCGTGCAGGTCGCGCGCGGGGTGGTCAACCGGGGTATTGAGGGCGTCGAAATTGTGGTACTCGTCCTCGGCTTCGGGGCCGTCGGCCACGGCGAAACCCATGCCCTGGAAGATGCCGACCAATTCATCAGTGAGCTGGCTTAGGGGATGGGCGCGGCCTGCCAGCGGGCGCCGTCCCGGGAGCGTCACGTCGAGAGCTGAACCGGCATTGGCCGCCTGGCGCAGGGCCGATGCCCGGTCGTCGAGGGCCTGCTGGATGGCCTGCTGCGCTTGCCCGGCGACCTGGCCCAGCGCCGGGCGCTCGGCGGCGGGTAAACGGCCGATCTGCCCCATGATCTGGCGCAGCGGGCTCTTGCGTCCGAGGTGGCGAACCCGCAGGTCTTCCAGGGTTTTTTCGTCCTGGACGGACTGGATTTCCTCCACCGCCGTCGACTCTAGTTGTCGCACTTCGTCTAGCATCTAGACATCCCTAAAAGACAAAAAGGGGCCTGGCGCCCAAGCGCCGGCCCCTTTCTTGTCGGATGGTTGTGAATTAGAGGTGGGACCGGGCCTGTTCGACTACTGCGGTAAAAGCGCCCGGATCGCGCACGGCTAGGTCGGCCAGCATCTTGCGGTTGATTTCGACGCCGGCCTTGTCCAGGCCGTGGATGAGCTGGCTATAGGATATGCCGTTGATGCGGGCGGCGGCATTGATGCGGGCGATCCAGAGGCGGCGGAAGTCGCGCTTGCGCTTGCGCCGGTCGCGGTAGGCGTAGACCTGGGCGCGGTCGACAGCTTCGCGGGCGGTGCGGAAGAGGCGGCTGCGACCACCCCAATAGCCCTTGGCCTGTTTGAGTACTTTCTTCTTGCGTTTCTTGGTGGCTACGGCGTGGCTTACCCGTGGCATTGGTGTATTTCTCCGTGAGACGCGCTATTTGAGATTCAGGGCCCGGCGAACATTGTCCATATCGGCGGAAGAAATATCGCTATTCTTGCGGAAGGCCCGCTTGCGCTTGGTCGACCGGCCCCCCAAAAGATGCGTAGCAAAGGCATTGCGGCGCTTTAAGCGACCCGAACCGCGCTTCTTAAAACGCTTGGCCGAGGCTTTGTGCGTCTTGATTTTGGGCATAGTGATCCTCTGGTCTTAAAGCTTTCAGCGAAAACAGGGAAGATAGACTATAGGATATGGGCTGTCAACAAGGCGCGGCTGCTACTTGAGCAGCATGACCTTGCGGATCTGACGCCAGTCCTCGGCCCGCATTTCGACCAGGTAGAGACCCGAGCCCACCGCGCGGCCCTGGTCGTCTAGACCCCGCCAGATGTGGCGGTGGAAACCGGCTGGGATGGCGTCGTCGACCAGGGTGCGGACGGGCCGCCCCAGAAGGTCGTAGACGCGCAGGCGGATCTGGCTTTGGACGGGCAGGTAGAAAGGCAGCGCCGTCTCGGGGTTGAAAGGGTTGGGATGGGCGGCAAAGAGGGAGTAGCTCTGGGGCAGGGCCGCAAGAAACAAAGCCGGTGGCGGCGCCAGCGCACCGACTGTGCTGGCGCGGTAGCCGATGGCGCCATTGGCGCGCAGGACGGTTTGGTCGGGCGAGAGGCGGTCGAAGATCAGCGTGCCCAAATCGCCGGCAAAGGCCGGTTGGCGGCGGGCCAGGCCGGCGGCAAAGATCAGGTGTCCCGGCTCCGATTCGACGACCCAGGGCAAAGATCCTTCCACGGGCTGGAAGAGGCGAAAGTCGAGGACTTGTGGGTCGAATTCGAGCGACAGGACCCAGCCGCGCAGCGGGTCGGCGCCCGTCCAGTAGGGTTTGACTTCGAGGATTGCGGGGCTTTCGACGCCCTTGTCGAGGTGCAGGGCCTGCGGACCCAGGGTCCGGGTATCGGGCGTGAGCTTGCCCGCGGTCAGGCCGAAGTTGTCGGCCAGGACGAAAAAGTCGTCGAAGTCCACTATGGCGTTGCCGCTGAGGTCGAAGAGCGGGTCATACCCCTCGTCGCCCTCCATCAGGCCAAAGTTGTCGGCGAAAAGGAAGAAGTCGTCGAAGCTCACCACGCCGGTGCCGTCGAAATCGCCGGGCAGCGCCGGCCGGCCGGAAATGGCGACGCTCAGGCCGACGCCTGCGGTGTCGGATGTGGTCTGACCCTGGCTGCGGAGCAGGACTCGCTGCACGCGGATCGCCGTTTTCCCTCCGGCCAGGCTCGAGTCGGCGCTGAAGGTGAAGACGCCGAGTAGGCCATTGGAGGAGATGCCGGTGGTCAGGGTGTCGGCGACCAGCGTGGCGACGACGATCGAGTCGGCGCTGACTACAGAGGCGGGGCTAAGCGATGAACCGGTCGAGGCGAGCAGGTTGGTTTCGGCGTCGGTCTGGGTGCTGAAGTTTGCGAAGCTGAGCAGGGCCGGGTCGAAGACCAGGCGCAGGTCGTAGCTGAGCAAGTCGATGGTCTGCTGCGCGTAGAGGTTCAGTGCAAAGGTAGAACCGGCTGTGGCGGTGAGGGCGGTCAGGCCCTGGTCGCCGGTTGTCGCGTCGAGGTCGAAGCTCAATACTGTGGGGACGGTGCCACGACCCGCGACCGGGATGGAGACCGTCGGGTTGTCGGGGTCATCGGTGGCGAAACGGATGCTGTCGGCGCTGCTACTGCGCCCGGTCGGCGCGTAGCTGAGCGCCAGCGGGGTACTCGTGTCGGGGTCGATGCCGATGGCGGCGAAGACGGCGGCGAAGCGCAGGTCGCCGACTTGCAGCGAACTGATATTGAGGGCGGTTTCCCCCGCATTGGCGACGGTTAATTCCACGCGGGCCGTGTCGCCGATGCCGACCGCGCCGAAGTCCACCAGGCTGCGGTCGATCGCGATGCGGGGAATCTGGCGGCCATCGACTATCCAGGTGAACGAGGCGGTGTCCGCGCCGTCGGAGACGCGGGCGATCACCGTGTCGCGAACAACAGCGCTGGGTATGTAGGTAAAAGCACTGTCGACGGTCACCTGCAGTGAGTCGCCAACCAGCCAGGAGAAGCTCAGCGAATCGGCCTCCTCGTCAGAGGTGGAGACCGCAAAGGCCAGCTCGGTGCCCCCGACCGTGCGGACCTGGGCTTCGGCGGGGATCTGGGCTGTGAGCACCGGTGCATCGTTGACCGCCTGCACCACCAGCTGATAGCTCAAACTGTCCAGTTGGCCGGCCGGATCAGCGACCTGCAGGACGATTGAGTGGTTGCCGATATCGGCCTGGCCCGGCGTCCAGCTCAGGGTGCCGGTGGTGTCGAGGGTCATGGTCTCCGGGCCGCTGGTCAGCGCATAGCTCAGCGCGCCCCCTTCCTCGTCGCTGGCGTTGAGGAGAAAGGTGTAGACCTGGTCTTCGAGCACCGTAGTATCGGGCGTGCCGGCGATGATCGGCAAATCGTCGAAGGCCGCAACCTCGACGGAGAAGCTCTGGGTGGTGCTGCCGCCATGGCGGTCGGCGACCAAGAGCGCGATTTGCTGCGTGCCGACCTGGGTCTGGCTCGGCGTCCAGGTGAAGGCGCCCAGCGAGTCGATGCTGGCGCCATCCGGGCCGGAGCTCAAACTATATGACAGCGTATCGACCGGGTCTGGGTCGCTGGCGACCAGCGCGTAGCGAAAGGGACTGTCCTCGGGAGCCGCCGGGTCGGGGGTGCTGCTGATGGCGGGTGAATCGTTGGTGTTGAGCACCGTCAGCAGGTAGCGGTGGATATTCAGCCCTCCCTTGCCGTCGTCGATGCGGACCGCGACCGAGTCGCTGCCGAGATTGGCCTGGGTCGGCGTCCACTCGACCAGACCAGTCGCCGCGGCGACGACGAGGCCGGTCGGACCGCTGTCGAGGCTGTAGGTCAGCGTGTCGCCATTGGCGTCGCTGGCCTGGATGGCATAACTGTAGGCCTGGTCTTCGAGTGCCGTGGTGTCGGCCGTGCTGGTGACGACGGGAATTTCGTTGGAGGGTTTGACGCGGAGCGGGAAATAGTGACGCCCCTGGCTACTGGTGGTGATGACATTGATGCCGATCAGGTGGGAACCGGTGTCGGCGATGGTCGGGGTCCAGGTGATCGGCGGCAGCTTGCTGAAGGTCGTGAAGGTGCCCATGGTCGGGGCGCCGAAGCCCGGGATCAGGTCGATCAGATCAATGATAGCCGACGGATCGAGCGTCGGGTTATAGGTGAAGACCTGGCCTTCGGTCACGACGCTATCGGGTAGGATGGTGATTTTCACTTCTGAAAATGTTGCAGCGGGACTCGGCGAGCCACCATTGATCGGGCCGCCCTGGTGGCCGATGTCGTTGCGGTTTTTGCCGACGGCGTCGACGAGTGCGGAGTTCGGCACCCCCTTGTCGATGGCCGGCGAACCGGTGATTAGTTCGAAGCGGTTGACCGTGGTATCGAGGACGGTCGGGTTGGCATAGATATTGTCCGCGGCGCTGGCGGCGACCGAAAAGCTCGGCACCAGCGCGTTGAGCGCGGTGATCGCCCCGGTGGTGTCGGGGATTAGGGTGGTGGTGATGACCTGGGTGGTCTGGCTGGTGTCGGGGAAATCCTCGGCGGCGAAGACGAAGATTTTGTAGTTGAGGGTCTCGTTGTTGCCGGCCGGGTCAATGATCTCGATCTTGACCTCGCTGCTGCCGGTGTCGGCGAGGGTGGTGGCCCAGTCGATGATGCCCTCGTCGGCGACCACGGTGCTCGAAACGCCGGTGGGCAGGATCTGCGGGTTGAAGAAGTACTGCGAGCGGTTGCCCGTCACGCCGATGGTGAAGTTGTAGTTTTCCCCGGCGGTATGGGGCACTTCGATGCTCGAGGTTTCCTTCACCATGCCGATAAAGCGGGCGGTGGAATCGCGCACGGCGAGGAAGCCGGTGGTGTCGGGAAAGCTCTGGCTGGAGAGGATGTCGAGATTGTAGGAGAGGGTGTCGACCGCGCCCGAGGGCGGGGTGACCTCGATGCTAATCGAATGACTGATCGTATCGTTGAGGGTCGGATTCCAGATGATCAGCCGCGGAATATTGCTGACGTTGTCGAGGATTGCCCCAGTGGGCAGGGTCAGTGCCTTAAATCCGTATTGATTGGCCAAGCCGTCGACCTCGATCTGGTATTGATAGCCGACGCCAACCTGGTATTTAAACAAGGTGTCGGGATTGTTGGTGACAAAGGAGGGTATTTGCGTTTTGAGGTCGGCCAGACTCAGCGTGTCGCCGCGGAAGCGCAAGGTCCGCACGTCGGGGATAGTGGTGACAAAGGAAGGCACCGTGACGCCCGCGCTGGCGAAGTTGAGGGTGTCGCGGATGGCCTTCTGGATATTGACGCTATCGCCCTTGTCCGACACGTAGAGGGTTTCGGTCTCCCAAAACAGGTTGTGGCCGATCAGCGGCGCGGCAGTCGAGTCGGCGTCGCGGATGGCCGCCTGCCGGGGGTCGATAAAGAGATTGCTGCTGATATAGGTGCGCGCTCCGGAGGCCCAGATATTGGGCGAGGGGTTGCGATAGAAGGTGTTGTTGCGGATCTCGTCGCGGACCAGGGTGTCGGCGGAGGAGTTGCGCAGCTCGAGGACGGCCAGGGTGTCGTTGCCGCTGCCCGAGTCGCGGACCAGGTTGTTGTAGAATTTAAGCCGACCGTTTTCGCTGTAGATCACGTGGCCATTCTGCGAGGCTTTGTTTTTGAAGAAACGGTTGTCGACGACCCGCAGCGAACAGGTCTGGCAGAAGGCGACGCCCCCCTTGTCGGCCGAGCCATTGACGAAGTCGATGCCCTTGATGACGAAGTCGCTGGTCGGCGCGGTGATCTTGAAGAAATTGGTTTTGTTCTCGCCGTCGAAGACCGTCAAGCCCGTGGTTTCCAGATAGATATTAGTCTGGGTGATTTCGAGGGGGAACAGTTCGCCGCTGCTCGGCGAGTAGGTGCCGGCTGCGATTTGGATGACGTGAGGACGGCTTTCGGTGACCAGATGGGCGATGCGCAGGGCGTGGGCGATGGTTTTGAATGCCGTAGTGGGATCCTGCGCGGCCTGGACGCTGCGCCGGTTGTCTCCATTGGCCGGATCGACGTAGAAGCGCAGAGCCGAGACCGGTGCTGCGATCAATAGATGGATACACGCAAGCAGGGCGAAGAGGCGGAATAGCATAGGTAGAATCCTCGATTCGTAGAGTCTTCGTAGGGGCTGAAAATGGGGCGAGAGAGGAGGGAAGGTACACCTTAAATATTAATAAAGTATACAGGATGTCAAGCAGTTATGTATGATCGGCGTCGAGGCCGGCGGTGCATTCTGCTATCCGTGCGCGGACCTGCGGACGGATAAAGACCGCGTCGAGGGGCAGTCGCGCCAAAGCGCAGCAAAACACATTTACCCGCTCGCCGACATCGAGTTCATCGCTGAGGATCAAATA
>JAYYUU010000017.1:0-5786 GCA_036343835.1 Candidatus Latescibacterota bacterium
CGGCGATCATCTGGGTAATGTGGTCGCGGGCCTCTTCGTGTTCGGCGGCCGAATAGCCTATTGGCCGCAAGGCCTCCGGATACTGCGCGTGCCAGTAGACCAGCGTTATATCCGCCGGGTCAATCGAATTACCTCCGTTTAACACCAGACCGGCCTCGGCCATCACGAAGCGATACACCAGGGTTTGCCAGCTCGCAGCAACAACGGCTTGCTCGGGTTTTTTCCGTCCTGTTTTCCAGTCGAAGATCCAGACCTTGCCGTCGGCTGCAACCAACACCCGATCGAATTTGGCGACCAGGCGGTGCCCGGCTAAAGGTACCGAGAGCATCGTCTCGCCAAAGAGCTCTCCCTCCGGTGCTTCCGGCTGCCGCTCGCGCCAATGCTGCCACCAGGTCACAAGCAGCGGATCGTCGCTCTTATGCACCACCGTCTCTACGTCCATCCCCAGGCTCTGCTGCAACACGAACTGGTGGAATGCCAACCCCCGCCGGATGGCCTCCTCCCACTCGCTGAGTCGGTCGGTCAGGGGGGCGGGCCACTCCATCCGCCGCAAATAGCGCAGCAAAAACCGCCGCCGACACTGATTGTAGGCCGTCAGACTGCTCTGGCTAAAATTGAATCCCCTGGGAATCATCGCATCATCGACTCTGGAGTTGGTAATAGGCTTCTAGCTGCTGGAATGACTCGGCCAACGGCACCCTATGCGACCGGGTCGCGCGGGGAATCTCGCGGCTCCAGCTGATCGCCAGGTAGCGCCGCGCCCGGGTGATCGCGACATAGAGCAAGCGCAGCCGCTCGGCGATCACCTCGACGTGGGACAAGTCAGTGGCCGAAAGCCGCGCTGAACCCATCTCGCCGATCAAACCCAACATCTCCGCTCGCGCGTCTTCGCAGGGGTCGCCGCCAAGAAATTCGTACTCGCCGAGAAAACGAGCCTCGAGATCGTGGGGAAACCAGTCGCCATCGACGCCCATGACATAGACCAAGTCCCACTCCATCCCCTTGGCCTTGTGCATCGTCGTCAGCGAGATTTGTCCGGGTCGTGGCGCGAAAATATCCTCTTCCTCCGCCAGCACCCCCGTCCGCCCCCGTAGTGCCAAGCTCAACTCGCGGGCCAACTCGGGCAGACGCCAGTCCATATTCTGGTCGGCGCGGGTGCGCAGATAGGTCGCCATCTTCTGCGCCCGAGCCAGGTCGCTTGCTGCTAAGAGATCCTGGGCCACGGTCATCAGCAGCTGGTCAACTGGCAGTGAAACCGCCCGCAGCCAGCGTCGCAAATAGCCGCAAAATAGCGCGATCGCCTCGAGATCTTGCGCTTGGATCTTGTCGACCGGGGGCAGGGCCTCCTCCATTTTGGCACCCACACCCGGATAGAGCAGCGCTTCCGGGCGATAGCAACTGCGTAGCAAGGTGGCGACGGCATCCTCGTCGCCAGGCCCCGTCGGCCCGGGCCAGAATTCGACCAGCGCGCGATAGGCCCGTTCGAGATGGTTGCGCCCCAGCGGTTCGGCGAGAAAAAACAATACCTGGCAGAGGGCTTCGCTGACCTGCCGCGCCGACCGCGGACTCTGCAAAACCTCGTCAAAATCGGCGCCGGCTTCGCGCAGCTGCTCGGCCAGCTCATAACCAATGCGATTGGTCGGCACCAAAACCGCCACCGTCAGCTCGGGGTGGTCGGCGACAAAGGCCTTGGATCGGCGCGCGATGCTTTGATACTCCTCCAACCGATTGTTGTATTGGCGAAAGCCGACCGCGCTGTCTTGGTCGTGGGGATTCTGTTGCGGGTCGTCGCGGGCCGTCGGCTGGATTCGCTGCGGGCGGAAGGAGCGCTCGCGCACTTCCTCCAGCGGGTGCTCCACCGACACCCATTCGACCAGGAAATTGGCCAGGTCGATGATTTTGGGGGCGCAGCGGCCCGAAATCGCCATCTCCTGTGCCGCGACATCGTCGCGCTCCAAGAAGCGGCGCAAATAGCGCGGGTCGGCGGCAGTGAAGGTGCTCATGATCGCCTGGTTGGGGTCGCCGACCCGAATCCAGTTGCCCCCCGGTCCCGCCAATAGCGAAAGCAAATCCTCCTGCAGCGGGACGCTGTCCTGCGCCTCGTCCTCCAATAGCAGCGGCCAGCGCTGGCGATAGCGGGCGCAGAGGTCGGGATACTGCTGTAAGAGCTCCACCGCCATCCACACCAGATCGTCGAAATCGAGCCCGCCGATGGTCTCTACCTGTTGCTGGTAGAGCTGGTATATCTCGGCGCCGATCCGCAGAAATTGATTGAGCTCCTCGCCGCCCCCTGCACCAATCCTGGCCAGCAGATCCTCAGCGCGCAAGCGGCGGTTTTTGGCGGTGGTAATCACGGTGCGGGCCACTTTGCGCGCGATATCGCGCCACTCCCGCTCCCAGCGCTCGTCGACGTAATCCCCCGGCCCCAAGCGCCCCCACACGCCCTTGTTCTCGGCATTCCAGATCCGCACCGCCTTGTCGAGCAAATCCCCGCTCGAGCGCTCGTCGAGCACGGCGAATTCGGAGGTCGTGCCGACCAGCCCGGGATTGGCCTGGACGATGCCATAGGACAGGCTGTGCAAGGTCCTGACATCATAGCCGACCTGGAGCAGCCCCATCTCTTCCAGACGCTGGCGGATCCGAGCCCGGACATTGTCGACCGCCGCGTTTTGATAGGTGACGATCAATACCTGCCCGCCGCCGGTGCGCCCTTCGGCGATCAACCGCGTTGCCAGGGCGACGATCGTCGCGGTCTTGCCGCTGCCCGGCACCGCCGACACCCCCATCATCCCCCCCTGGTATTCGAGGATCTGGCGCTGGCCCTCGCGCGGTTGGAACTGGTTCACGGGCGCTCCTGCAAGACCTGTTGCACCGCCATCATCAACGGCCCGTCCTGTACCTCGCCGCGCCCTTCTGACTCGCTGGCGCAGAGGTAGATTCCCGCGCGGCAACGCAGGCACAACCCCCGCACCAGTCGGTAGAGATTTTGGTTGCGATGCGAAAAATCGACCGCGTCGGTCCAGCGTTCGTCGCGATCCCAACGACGGGTGAGGACATAGTGGTTGGTCAGCGGTTGGTGCAGCGGATCCCACCAGCTCATCGAGCCGATATCCAGCCAGAATTGATAGCGGGCGATATGGCCGGAGAGCAGATAGGTATAGACCGGCGCAACCAGGGCGATCGACTCGGGCGCTTCCTCCAAGTCGACATCGGTCAGATACTGGGCGGCGACGACGCCGGCCAGGACCATTTCGACATAGCGCTGGCCGATGGCCGTACCCATGAGATCCAGCGCCGGTGCCGCCTGGCGGAACGAAGCGGCCGAGGCGATGAGTTTGCTGTAGACCTGGGCGTCTTCAGACTTGAGGTCGGAGTGCGAGAGCACCTCGCCGAAAAGCCGGCGCAAGAAGTGGTCGAAAGGACCCGGGCTTTCGGCGCGGTAGGCGTCAATCCACTGCCTGAGCGCCTCGTAGCGCTCGACGGCGGCAAAGCCGATTCGCTCGCGCATATTGGCGTTTAGTTCGCTGGCGGGTTTGAGCTGGCCCGAGCGCAGATCGTAGAGCTGTCGCGCCACCAGTTCGGAGCGCAGCCGATCCAAAGGCTTTAGCGCCCGCTCCAGCGCCTCGGACAAATCGAAGAGCGACAGGCTCTGACCCCATTCGGGATGGGCGAGGGTCGCCAGGGTCAAACACGCTCTGACCACCGGCTCTTCGCGCAGCGTTTCATAACGGCGAATCACCGCAAAGGGGATATCGGCGGCGCGAAAGCTCTCGGCCAGGAGAAAGCGCAAGACCCCATCGGCGTGGGGCGCCACCACGGCAATTTCGCCCGGGGCCACCCCTCTTTCGATCAGCTCGCCGATTTCCTGCGACACCGCCTCGATCATCTGCGAACGGTAGCGGGTCTGCACCAGGTCGACCACCGCTTGGCGGGGCGCGCCGCCGCCCCGCCCGGCATCTCCCTGCCCCAGCTTCTCGCCGATCCGCTCGGCAAAGGCGACCAGATGCGGGTCGGCACAGGTCGCCGGATCGATTTCGATCGTCTCCCGACACTGCGCCTGCAACTCCCCCGCTCCGGGCGCATCGACGCCCAGGAAGATGCGGAAACCGGCCTTTTCGTCCCCGCCCATCAGCGCCGAGTCGCACCGGGGCAATAACCGGCGCACCAGATCGTGGGCGATGGGCACCAGTTCCTCCGCCGAGTCGACCAGCAGATGGCGGTAGCGCTCGATGAAGTAGCGCCAAAATTCCTCCGCGATCACCAGGTGGCGGTTGAAGACCTCAAAGGTCAACGACGCATCGAGCAGACCGTGCTGCAGACAGTGCCCGCGATAGAGCTCGATACAAATCTGCACCTGCTCGTAAAAACGCAGCCGACTCTCCTCCCCCGTCCAGGCCTCGCGCAAGCGCGGCGCGACCTCCGCCAAGGGAAAACCCGATACCGCGGCCTTGTTTAAATTGTCGAGCAATTGCGAGAGAATGCGCTGGGGCCGCATCGACAAACCCTCGAAATAACCCTGGGCGAGCAGCGGTTCGCTCAACTGGCCCATGAGATACTGCGCCGTTTCGTAATTGAGAAAGACCGGTGGCCGCTCCGGTGCGGCAAAACCCGAACTACCCGCCACCAGCGGCCAGAACAGGCGAATCAGCCTGCTCGCCAATCCGTAGTAGGTCTGCAGGTCCACCGCGCCATAGGGCCCAAGATCTAATCGGTCCACCTGCTGCCGGAAACGGTGGGCCGTCGCCCGGTCGGGCAATAGCACCAGCACGGCGTAGCCCGGCACACCCGCCTCGAGCAGCACGCGCAACCGCTCGATCAACGCCTGTCGCTGACCGGCCACTAGCGGACCGGCGAGCAAGCAGGAATATCGCTCAGTCTGCGGACTGTTTATCGCCCTGTTGAAGTTCGGCACCATGATCTATTGGATACAAAAAAGGACAGCAGACCTTCCGGCCGCTGTCCGCGATCGCGCTCCATGGCCGTCTTGCTCAGCCCTGTTGTCGATTGCGCATAAAAATATCAACCACCTCCGCCGAATCGGCCGCCTGAATCAAGCTTTCGCGGACATCCTGGTGTTGCAGCAATCGCGACAGTGCGGCCAGGAGTTCCATATGCTGCTTTTGGTGTTTGCGGGGAGTCGCCAGCAGGGCGACAATGTGCACGGGCGAACCATCGGGCGAACCGAATTCGATGCCCTCCCGCGAAATGCCGATGGCCAGCATTTGGCGCTCAATCCCGTCTTCGTGCGCATGGGGTACCGCCACGCCCTTGCCAATGCCCGTCGAGGCCTGCTGCTCCCGGCGGATCAAATCGGCGAGAAGGCGCTTCTGATCGAACACGGCCCCATCGTCTTCCAACACCGAGGCCAATTCGCGAATGGCATCGAAGTTGCGCTGCGCCTTGAGATCTACGAGGACATTGCTAGGATCTAGTATGCGTTCCCATTTTTCCATAATGGCATTCCGTCTAGCTTCGAGCCAAAGAAAATTAGTGCTCGGAGCAAAGTCAAGGCTCTCACCGCAATTCACCTGCTTTTTTGAGCAGCTGACGCGCTTCATCGAGGCGGTGCTGACGGCGGCGAATATGGGCTAATAATCGATGGGGATCCGCTTTCCACGGATCGATGGCCACCGCCGCTAAAGCATGTTCTCCTGCGCGATCCAATTCCTCGTTCCTATACAGTTTTAGCGCCACATTATAACGGGTGGAGCGCGAGTCATATGCCAGCGCCGCCGCTTGCTCAAAGGCAGCGATCGCTCCGGGCTGATCTCCCGCCCATTGCCTTT
>JAYYUU010000018.1:0-8451 GCA_036343835.1 Candidatus Latescibacterota bacterium
GTCTCGGCGATGCCTGCTATCTGCGCATCGCCTATGGAGCGCTGCTCCAGGAGGACGTCGCCGAGGGCATGGATCGACTCGTCGGCGGGCTTGCGCAGATCTTTGCTTGACATTGCCATTGGGTCTAGTGTATGTTTTGGAGCACAAAGAGTGACCTGAATCTGCGTAAAGAATACCCAAGAGGAAGTTTTCCACTCCTCAGATGACGTGGAACTTCGACAAACATTGTATCCGGTATTCTGGTAGGTTGGTCGCTCTTCTTTTTATGTACCGATTGCATGCTACGCCGTCCAACTATTCTGCTACCCGCCGCGATGCTGCACTATTTCGCTATTTTGCTGCTGCCCGTCGCCCTCTGCGCCCAACCCCTTTCCATCGAGCCCAACGAACTCGACCTGGGTGCCGTTAAGATCGGCACAGCAACCCGAGCCGAGGTGCGCTTGGAAAACCGGGAGGACGACGAGCTCAAAATCGTCATCGATATCAGCGGCGACGGCTTCAGCGCCGCGCCCGACACCTTGCGCCTGGCCGGCAACGCCTCCGGCGATATCGAGGTGCGCTTCGGCGGGGCCGCCGCAGGACCCCATAGCGGCGCGCTCACCCTCCGCGTCAAATCGTTTTTCAAAGACGAGAGCTTTACTGTCCCGCTCCAGGCAGTGGTCGCCCGGGCGGCGCTGGCGTTGACACCCGTCGCAGGGTTGGATTTTGGCGCGGTGGAAGTAGGCCGTGCGATCACCGACGTCGCAACCCTTAAGAACATCGGCTCGGTAGCCGCCGAGTTCGGCCATATCGCCATAAGCGATCCATCTGGCTTCGCCATTGAAAGCGGCGCTACAGACCTACCCGCCCCCGGTGATGAAACGCAGATCCAGATGATCTTTACTCCCGAGCGCGGCGGCTCTTTCGCCGCAATACTCGTCGTCAGCTCACTCGATTTCGCAGACCTTTCCATTCCCCTTGTGGGCTATGGCCTGGCGCCCCGCGCGGCCTTCTCACCCCTACCCGCTGTAGGCATCGACTTCGCAACCATCGAGCTGGGCCAGCGCCCGGTGCGGCGCGTCACCATCCTCAACCAGGGCGAAGCCGAGCTGCGCATCGAAAGGGCGGAGATCAAAGGCACCGCCTTCGCCCTTGGCGGCACGCTCTTTCCGGCCACCATCGCCCCCGCCGAGCGCCTCGACTTCGGCATAAGCTTCGGACCGCAAAACGAAGGCGACAAAATCGGCGCCCTGCACTTCGCCACCAACGACCCCGCAGCCCCCGCAGTCGAAATCCCCCTCCGGGGCCGCGGTCAGATCAGCCCGCCGCGCATCGAGATCCTCAACGGCACCAGCATCGACTTCGGCAGCGTACCCATCGGCAAAACCGCCCGCGATCATCTGCTGTTGTGGAATCGGGGCGGCAGCCCCTTCGCGGTGCAAATCGACCTCGCTGCCGACGAGGGCCTCGAATTCAACCTCGAGCAGAGCTCGGTCCTGCTCCAGCCGGGCACCAGCGGCAAAATCGCGCTGGGCTTCTCGCCCAAAGAAATCGGCGCGCGCCAGGCGACCCTCAATGTCGAGACCGCAGCGGGCCCGCAAAGCTTGCGCCTTGCGGGCCTAGGGCAATTCCTCAAACTCAGCCCCGCAACCATCGACTTCGGCCAAGTCGCCGTCGGCGAAAACAATAGCAAGGTTATCGAAATCGCCAATATCGGCAACGCCGACCTGAGCCTCCACCAAATCCGCTCGACCAGCGACGACTTCACCCTCTACACCCAGATCGACCCCAAAAACAAATTCCTGCTGCCGGCCAATAGCCTGCGCACCCTGCCGCTGCACGTCGCCTTCAGTCCCTCGAGCCGCGGCACGATCTCGGGTAACTTGCGCCTCGACGGCTTCTGGGAAGAGGGGATGGAAACGCTCGACATCCTGCTCAATGGTCACGGCGTCGCCGCCGAGATCGAATTGCACCCCAAGGGCGTCGTTGACTTCGGCTACGTGGTCCTGGGCGAGTACTCGGAGCAAACCCTCGTCGCCACCAACGCCGGCGACACCGTGCTCCAGGTCGAATCGCACCCCCAGAGCGAGGAAGCCCATATCGAGCCGGCGCATTTCGCATTGGGACCGGGCGAGTCGACCCGCTTCAAGGTCTTCTTCGCGCCCGAGGCGCTGGGCGAGCGCCTCGGGCGCGTGCTGTTAATCAGCAACGACGTCAAGGACCGCGCCCGCCCGCTCAAATACAAGGGCCATGGCGCGCTGGAAAATATCGACCTCGCGCGCATCACCCAGGTCCTGGCATCGCGCGGCGAGAAGTCCTCCGTCTTGGGCGTCGGCTGGAACAACGCCCCCATCGTGCAAAAGGACGGCACCAAGCTCGACGTCGCCTTCCAGATCCCCGACTCGCTGCGCCGGGCGCTGATCGGCCGCGAGATCACCGTCGAGTGGACCAAACTCGACGAAAACTACGACCCCAAGGGCGGCACCCAGCAGAAAAAAATCAAGATCTACGAATCGAGCGGTGGCCGCGTTTTGGCCGAGGATCTCAATCTGCGGCTCTTGGAAAAAGAAAATCGCCGGGTGCGGCTCAAGATCACCACCCGCGGCTATCCCGGCGCCCCGCCGCAGAGCATCTCGCAAATCTTGGAAGCCGGCGGCTGGAAGTGGGAGTTCGAGGCCAAACCGCTGATCTCCTTTCTCACCATCCGTCCCGGGCGCGATTATAAAGACGCCAACGGCAATGTGGTCCCGGGCCAGACCGAGCGCCTCATCGGCCTGCCCGGGCTGGCCTTCGCCGGCTGGCACAATGTCGACAATCCCTCCATCTCCGGCGTGCACTTCACCGCCATCGGCAATGTGCTCGAAGCCCTCTCTACCGAGAATTCCCTCGCCGTATCCATGGTCGTGGCCGTCTCCTTCTACAAGGACCAATTCCTCTTCGGCTTCGGCTGGGACGTCTACGACAACCGGCCCAAACCCAAACGCAAGGGCTCACAGGACTATATCATGACCTTTAAGTATTCGGGCTTGTTCAAGTAGCCAAGCCCTGGCAGACCATCGCCGCCGCACACAAATCCTGCGCCCCCATCCCCGTCAGATAAACCACGCTCGGTGCCGCGTCGCCCAGTCGCCCACAAGCCGCGTCGCCGATATTCAATACTGCGCCGCTTGCGCTCCGCGCCAGGTAGATCTCCTCCATCTCCCCTTGCTCTCCCGCAAAGCGAAACTCCCCCGACTGCTGCGCCTGCTCCAACACATCCACCACCACTCCCCGCTCCTTGAGCACCTCCAGCGTAACCTGCCGCGTCCGACCGTCCCCCGCAATAACCGCCACATACCCAATCCCCTCCAACAACGCCCCCGTTAAAATCGGCTCCGGCGTCGGCACCGCGGTCAACACTGCTTCAACACCATCTACACACGCCTCAATCGACGCTTCCATCCGCAACGACGTCTTCAGTTCGGGTCCCATTTCCTCGGCAAACGCCGCCCGATTCTCCGCCTTGCGACTCGTACAGCGAATCTCCTCCAACTCGAAAAGCCCATCGCAAGCAAGCGCCAAATTCCGCGAAATCCGCCCCGTCCCCAGCACCGCCACCCGCTTGACCCCTACTCCCGCCAGATACTTGATCCCCAACGCCCCCGCCGCCCCCGTACGCCTATCGGTGATAGACCCGGCATCCAGTCTCAGCTCTTTCCCACTGTGCAAATCCTCGAACTCAATATAGGCCTCCCGTTTGGCCAATCTCCCCTCTCCCACATCCGAAAACTCCTCAATAATCTTCCGCGACCGATACTTCCCCGGCCACTTTGCCGGCATATCCAAACGAAAATAATCCAACTCCCCGCACTGCTCCACCAGTTCATCGCGAGGCGGATTCTCAATCACCCCCTGCCCATACAGTTCAAAAGCCTGATGACAGGCCCCGAGAAAATCTCCGATCGAAAACCGACCCTCAAACTCTTCCTCTCGCAACAATTCCATAAGAACTGCGACGCAGGGGCTGTCGTCTTTAGACGACCGAAAAAGCGCCGCTCCTCCTTTCTCCTTGACAGGGTTTTATCGGTTCGGGCACTGAGGTCCCCTACGTCCCCCTGCAACAGACCTTGCGCCACCTCGATCAAGCCTATCGAAACTTTTATGCTAAACGCGCCGGATATCCTGCGTTCAAGCGCAAGTATCACCGCCGATCGGCCGATGTTACTCGCTTGGTCTTCGCCTACCGCCAGGGCACGCGTGCCCTGGCCAAAATCGGCACCCTCGACGTGCGCTGGTCTCGGTCGTTCTCAGGCACGCCCTCCACCGTGACCGTGTCCCGCGATGCGGTGGGGCGCTACTTTGTCTCGATCCGGGTAAAAAGACCCACCCAACCTCACCCCCCCCACTCCCCAAACCGTCGGTGTGGATCTGGGTCTGCATTACGTTGCTGTAGGCCGAAGGACTTGCGGTCTTAGCCTGTGAAGAGTCTGTAAGACCCGACCTTGCCTTGGCGAGTTTGGGCCCGACTCCGTGAAGCAGGAGGCCTTGGGAGCGATAACAAGAATCTCCCGGATGCATCCGGAGTAGAAGTCAATTGACTTAATTAACCACTTTCCATTCATTTAGACCATCTGTTTACAGGTAAAAAAAGCGTATTCCGATCTCTGCCCAGTGCGGGAGAAATTCCTTTAGGTGCAGGAGCGAATCTTGTGGGCCCTGGCCGCGGCGGCCATAGCCATCCTCCTCGGCTCGGTACTCTGGCCGCACTTTGCCGAGCCAGACCCGGCCCCCCGAGTGCCCCCCCCCGAGCCCCAAGTCGCTCCCCTCTCCGATCCAATAAGGGTCGAGATCCTCAATGGCTGCGGCGTAACCCAGCTCGCAGCCCGCCTCCGCAACAAGGCGCGCGCGTTGGGGCTCGACGTCATCCACGAGGGCAACGCCCCCAGCTTCGACCATTTGCACACCCTGGTCATCGACTTGAGCGGTGACCTCGACCAGGCCCGCCAGGTGGCGGATGTATTGGGAATACCGCATCTTATTCAACAGAAGAAGGAAGACCAGTTTCGCCTCGCCGACGTCTCGATCGTCATCGGGCGCGACTATCGCCGCATCGACGTGCTCGATGCGGCGCAATGACCATAAAGAGAAGGCGGCCCCATGCCACTACACGAAGATCGGCGCATCGCGCACCTGGTAGAAATCCTGCAGGACAAAAAAGCGCTCGAAATCACCCTGCTCGATCTGCGCAAAGTCACCGACACCAGCGACTACTTCCTGCTCTGCACCGGTACTTCCGAACAACACGTCCGCAGCCTCGCCGAAGATGTCCGGGACAACCTCGCCGCAACGGGGGAAAAAGTCTGGCATGTCGAAGGCGCCAACACCCGGCGTTGGATACTGCTCGACTACGTCGACTTCGTCGTCCATATCTTTCGCCAGGAAGCCCGCGACTTCTACGCCCTCGAACGCCTCTGGGGCGACGCCGAGCGCACCGAATTCGAAGATCGGTGGGAGCCGGAGGAAGAGGAAAAAACCAGCTTCGAATTCTCGCAATTCTAATGCCGGTACAAACGCTCAAATGGCAGGACGATGCGCTCGTCCTGCTCGACCAGACCCGCCTGCCGCAGGAGTTGGTCTACGAGACCTGCCGCGACGTCGAGACCGTCGCCCGGGCCATCGAAGTGCTGATGGTGCGCGGCGCCCCGGCCATCGGCCTGGCCGCCGCCTATGGCGTCGTCGTCGGCGCGCTGGCGGCCACAGACTGCGAGCAGGCGGAGTTTCATCGCCGCGTCAAAGCCGATATCGACCGCCTCGCCCGCACCCGTCCCACCGCGGTCAATCTATTCTGGGCCCTCGATCAAATGAGCGCGCTCCTGGCCGCAAGCGAAGGCCAGGACAACCAGGCCACCTGCGACGCGCTACTCGAGACCGCCCACCGCCTCTTCGCAGCAGACCAGCAGATCTGCCGCCAGATCGGCCGCAATGGCGCCGATCTCTTGCGCGATGGCGGTCAGATCATCACCCACTGCAATGCCGGAGGTCTGGCCACCGCCGACTATGGCACCGCCCTCGGCGTCGTCTACGCCGCGCAAGAGGCGGGCAAGAAGATCGCCGTCTTCGCCGATGAGACCCGACCGCTGCTCCAGGGCTCGCGACTGACCGCCTGGGAATTGATGCAGAGCGGGGTCGACGTCGTGGTCATCTGCGACAATATGGCCGCCGCGGTGCTGCGCCGCGAAGAAATCGACTGCTGTATCGTCGGCGCCGACCGCATCGCCCAAAATGGCGACGTGGCCAATAAGATCGGCACCTACGGCCTGGCCGTCCTCGCCCGCGAGCACGACGTGCCCTTCTACGTGGCCGCCCCGGTCTCGACCCTCGATATCTCCCTGGCCTCGGGCGACCAGATCCCCATCGAAGAACGCAATCCCGCGGAGATCCGCGCGGGGATGGGCAAACCCACCGCCCCCGACGAGGTGCCGGTCTATAACCCGGCCTTCGATGTCACGCCCTGCAAATTGGTGACGGCGATCATCTCGGAAAAGGGCGTCGCCCGCGCCCCGTACGCACCCACTTTGCGCAACTGGGTCGAGTCGTGAAACGCAGAGCTGCATCGCTGGGCGCCGCGCCCATCTTCGATACGCTGCTACTGCTTTTGGTGCTGCTCGGTGCGGTCAGTTGCGCCGGTCCGTCGACCGCACCGGATCTCCTCACCGGGTCGGCCAATGCCCAGACCATCCGCGAAGAATTCGATCCGCGCTCACTCGGCGAAGACCTGCTGTTGATCCAGGCGGCCACCGTCGAGCCAACCCCTCTGCCCGAGGACCCGGCGCTGTCGGGTCTCTCCGCCGCTGACGACCCAGCGCTGTCGGATCTTCCCACCGCCGCCGCAACCGACCTGCCCGTAGAATACGGCCCGGTCGACGTCTTTCGCCTCCAGTTGGTGACCCTGAGCAACGAAGCCACAGCCCTTAAAACTCAGGCCGAACTCGCACAGGCCCTCGGCGTAGAAGTCCACCTGGTCACCCGTGGCCAGCGCTATTTACTACAGGCCGGCCAATACCAAACCCACAGCGAGGCCGCGCTGCTCAAGGAGCGTGTCGACCTCCTCGGTCCAGACTACGCCGACGCCTATGTCGTCAGCGCCACGATCACGGCACCGCTGCCCGCGCCCGACCCGATCGAGGATGCGCCCGCCGCAGAACCGATGGAAATGGTGCGCACCTTCGGCTGGCGGATATTGATCGCCCAGTTCCTCTCCCACACCGAGGCCGACCGCTTCAAGCGCCGCGCGCAACAGCGCCTGCGGCGCGAGGATATCGACGTGACCTTCAAGGCGCCCTATTACAAGGTCGAAGTCGGTCACTATCGCACCGAATCCCAGGCCCAGACGGCGGCTGAAAAGATCGACCCCTACTACCCCAACGCCCTCAAAGTCCGCTCCCAAATCCTCGTTCCCCGGGAGAATTGACGCTACCGTGCGCCCGCTGTTGTCCAGTCTCTGTCTCGCGCTCTTGCTGCTGGCCTGCGTCCCCTGGCAAAAGCGCGAAAGCGCGGTGCTGATCGATATCGACCGCACCGACCCACCCGCTGGCGCGCCCACCGATTTCACCGATCTCCGCGCTGCGCGCTGGCACCTGCTCCGCGCCATCGAGGGCCAGGCCACCGACCAGGCCCCCCGAGCGCAACAAGACCTCGACCGCGCCTTCCGCATCCTCGCCGACCTCGACGAGCGCGATGCCACCGTCGACACCGCGCAAGCCGCCAGCCTGGCCGTGGCCATCGAAAAGGCCTACTTAGACCTCTTGCCGCATCTGGAGCGCTTTTCCGAAAACAGTCCCCTGGTCCTCCTGCTCGAAGGACTGTCCGAAGAAAAGATCGAGGACCTGCCCGCCGACGCCGCGCCCCTGGTGCGCATCCACCAGCTCAGCCGCCGCTGCGATATGCCCATCGACGCCAACGCCCGCGTCGCCGCCAGCATCCACTTTTTCCAGACCCGGGGCCGCCAGACCTTCGCCACCTGGCTCAAGCGCTCGGGGCGCTTCCGCGCGC
This sequence comes from Candidatus Latescibacterota bacterium, assembly GCA_036343835.1. Classification (GTDB taxonomy): domain Bacteria; phylum Latescibacterota; class UBA2968; order UBA8231; family UBA8231. The sequence continues at coordinate 8,011 of JAYYUU010000018.1, forward strand.
TGATCGTCGACATCCTGCGCCGCGAAGATATGCCGACCGACCTGTTCTACCTGGCGATGATCGAAAGCGGCTTCAACCCCAAGGCCTATTCGCGGGCCCGGGCGGTGGGGCTGTGGCAGTTTATGTCGCACACCGGTCGCATGGTGGGATTAGACCGCACCCACTGGGTCGACGAAAGGCGCGATCCCATAAAATCCACCGTCGCCGCCTCCCGACATCTGCGCGATCTCTTCCGCGAGTTTGCCGATTGGCGGCTGGCTTTAGCCGCTTACAACTCCGGAGCTGGTCGGGTCCGCCGCGCCATCGCCAAAGCCGACACCCGCGACTTCTGGCAACTCGAACTACCGCGCGAAACGCGCAATTACGTGCCGCTCTTTATGGCGGCAGCGGTCATGGCCAAGGAGCCGCAGCTCTTCGGTTTCGACCCCAAAGCCAAAGAGC